>JAYVQJ010000502.1:0-1978 GCA_043777235.1 Planctomycetia bacterium | reverse complement strand
ATCGGAGGTGCCTTGTACGAGTTCGCCCAGCGGGTTGCCCGACTTTCCTCGGCTCGCCATAATCCAGGCTCGATTTTTCGACGGAACAGTGCGGTCGCCGAGCGCTATTGGCCGATCCAGAGGGTTCCTTAACGAACTCGCAGACCGAGAGAGATGACACGATGACTGACGCAGCGACCAGTTCGGCCGCGCCTTTGGACGGAGAGTTGGATGAATGGTTCGACTCATTAGATGACATCCTTCATCGTCATGGAGACCAGGGTGTCCAACAACTGCTTTCCGCCTTGCAGGAACGAGCTTACGTCCGTGGCGTGACCCTGCCGTTTAAGGCGACGACGCCGTACATCAACACGCTCACAGTTGATGAGCAGCCGCCATTTCCTGGCAATCGCGAGATCGAACGCCGCATCAAGTCGATCATCCGCTGGAACGCGATGGCGATGGTCGTCCGAGCCAACCGCGACCACAAAGGGATCGGCGGACACATTTCGACGTATGCGTCGTCCGCGACGCTGTACGAGATCGGCTTCAACCATTTCTTTCATGCTCGGACGGACGACCACACGGGCGACTTCGTCTATTTTCAAGGTCACGCTTCGCCGGGCGTTTACGCGCGGGCGTTTCTCGAAGGCCGTCTGACGGAGTCGCATCTCGAACACTTCCGCGAAGAATTGCCGGCCGGCGAAGGGTTGTCGTCGTACCCGCATCCGTGGCTCATGCCCGACTTCTGGCAATTCCCAACGGTCTCGATGGGGCTCGGCCCGATCACGGCGATCTATCAGGCTCGATTCTTGAGGTATCTACACAACCGCGGCATCGCGGACACGTCGAAGTCGCATGTCTGGTGTTTCGTCGGCGACGGTGAAGTCGATGAACCGGAAACGCTCGGTGCGTTGACGCTGGCCTCGCGCGAGGGACTCGACAATCTGATCTTTGTCGTGAACTGCAATCTGCAACGGCTCGACGGTCCGGTGCGCGGCAACGGCAAGATCATTCAAGAACTCGAAGGTGCGTTTCGTGGAGCCGGTTGGCATTGCCTCAAAGTCATCTGGGGTGGCAACTGGGAGCCGCTCTTGCAGCAAGATCACGACGGCGAACTCGTCCAGCGGATGGGCGAGATCGTCGATGGCCAGTATCAGAAATACGTCGTCGAGCCAGGCTCCTACATTCGCGAACACTTCTTCGGCAAATCGCCGAAGTTGCAAGAGATGGTCGCGTCTCTCTCGGACGAACAACTGAAGAAGTTGCAGCGCGGCGGACACGATCCTGAAAAGGTTTTCGCGGCGTACAAGGCGGCCGTTGACAATCACGGTTCGCCGACGGTGATCCTCGCGAAGACGATCAAAGGTTATGGACTTGGCGAAGCGGGAGAGGGACGCAACGTCGCTCACAACGTGAAGAAGGCGAACGAACAGGAGCTGCGCGAATTCCGTTCGCGGTTCGGTATCCCCATTGCCGACGATGAGGTCGATCAAGCTCCGTTCTATAAGCCCACTCCCGACAGCCCGGAGATGCAATATCTGCAAGATCGCCGTCAACGGTTAGGTGGATACCTTCCCGCGCGGCGACCGACAGACGAAAAACTTGCCGTGCCGTCGGTCGAATCGTTCCTGGGCTACATCGCCAAAGCGACCGAAGGCTCCACGACGTTCGCGTTCACGTACCTGCTCAGCAACTTGCTGAAGGACAAACAAATTGGCCAACGCATCGTGCCGATCATTCCCGACGAGGCACGCACGTTCGGCATGGAAGGGCTGTTCCGCCAGTGCGGCATCTATGCCAGCCAAGGCCAGCTTTACGAGCCGGTCGATGCCGACCAGCTCATGTACTACAAAGAAATGAAGAACGGCCAGATCCTCGAAGAAGGGATCAACGAAGCGGGAGCAATCTCGTCGTTCGTGGCGGCGGGGACGGCGTACTCGAATCTCGGCATCCACATGGTGCCGTTCTACATTTACTACTCGATGTTCGGCTTCCA
>JAYVQJ010000501.1:0-7578 GCA_043777235.1 Planctomycetia bacterium | reverse complement strand
CCTCATGCTGGGTGAGAGCGATGCGGCTTGGCGTGAAATGTGGTTGCAGTTGACGTCTTCCAAAACCGGCCCGCTGGCGTGCTGGACAAATTCATGCGTGCTCGGGGTGATTGCACCCAATTGGCAAAGGCAATCAGCCGATGTCGGACTCCGGCGGCTTGATCGGGCAGCGTTTCAGCGTGATACCGACGGACTGTTGCAACAAGGTGGCCGAATGCAGCGGGCGTCGGAACGCTTCGCTCAGCAGTTGCGGACATTTTCGGACGAGGAGATCGCGTCGGCGATTCAGATTCTGTTTGACGAGAAGCTGGCGAATTCACTGCAACGGCAATGGCGACGCTGGATTCGTGATGAGGAGTTGCCCAACGAAGATCTGTTGCCGATGTTGCTCGGCTCGCTGTGGCCATCGCTCATTCAAGACAAGCTGACCGAAATGCTGACCGCACGGCGCAATCTTGGCGGCAGCGGTCTGACCCCAGAGGTGGTCCGATACTTGGATCAAGTCGAGGGAAAAGTCGCGAAGCCGCTCAGCATTCCAGAACAGACGGCTGTGAAACAAGATGACCTAACGACTGTTTTTCTTAAAACAATGCAGAAGTTGCCGAGTTCTCAAGGGAGCTTGTTGTTTCGTGAAGATCCACCGTCATCGACACTTGATAAGAGCGACAAATCCAACAAGCCAGCGTTTCTTCCATCATTGGCTCCGTGACGTGACATGCTCGGTGGGTCGTTGTGGCTCTCTGACAACTTGTCAAACCTCGCGTGCGAGACAGTGACCACTCCACAGGCGTTGCGGTCACGCGCAGCCTCAAGCCAAGACTCCCTGCACGACTTTGCCATGCACGTCGGTCAGGCGGTAATCGCGCCCTTGGAAGCGGAATGTCAGCCGCTCGTGATTGAAGCCGAGCAAATGCAGGATCGTGGCTTGCAGGTCATGGACGTGGACCTTGTCCTTGGCGACCGAGAAGCCGAGGTCATCGGACTCGCCATACATCGTCCCGCCATTCACGCCTGCTCCGCCGAGCCACATGCTGTAGCAGTCGGGATAATGATCGCGGCCGAGATTCATACTGCCGGCCGTGCGACCTTCGCGGAACGGGGTCCGACCGAACTCGCCACCCCAGACCAGCAGCGTGTCGTCGAGCAACCCGCGCTGCTTGAGATCTTTCATCAGTGCGGCGATCGGCTTGTCCATCGTCGCGCACTTTCGCGTGAGTCCGTCTCGAATGTCCTCGCCGGGGCCGGTCCCGTGGAAGTCCCAACCCCAGTCGAAGAGTTGCACGTAACGGACTCCCGCCTCGATCAATCGCCGAGCCAGCAGACAGTTGTTGGCGAGGCTCGATGTCCCCGGCTTCGCGCCGTAATCGTCGAGCACCGCTTGCGGCTCCTTTGCGATGTCCATGACTTCGGGAACCGACATCTGCATCCGAAACGCGAGTTCGTACTGAGCGATCCGTGTCGCCGTTTCGGGATGTCCGAGTTCCTTCGATTGCTGTTCATTGAGATCGCGCAACGCATCAAGGCTCAGCCGTCGCATCTCGCGATCCATGCCATCGGGGTCCGACGCATACAACACCGGGTCGCCCTGCGAGCGGCATTGCACTCCTTGATACACCGATGGCAGAAACCCGGTCCCGAAGGAATTCTTCCCGCCGTTCGGTTGTACGCCGCTGCTGATGAGCACGACGAAGCCGGGCAGGTTTTCATTCTCGGTACCGAGTCCATAAGTCACCCACGATCCCAGCGACGGCCGGCCCGAGCGCGGCGAGCCGGTGTAAAGCAGCAACTCGGCCGGAGCGTGATTGAACTGGTCGGTGTTCATCGATCGAATGACGCACATGTCGTCGGCGACGCTGTGCAGATGCGGAATCGCATCCGACATCCACACACCTCCTTTGCCGTGCTGCGAGAACGTTCGCTTCGTTCCCAACAACTTCGGCACGCCTGACGTGAAGGCGAATCGCTTCCCCTTGAGATACTCATCCGGGCAGTTCTCGTCATTGTGCTTGACCAGTTCCGGCTTGTAATCGAACAAATCGAGATGCGGCGGCGAGCCGGTCATGTGCAGATAAATCACCCGCTTCGCTTTGCCATCGAAGTGCGCTCTCTTCGGCGCGAGCGGATCAATCACTTTGCTCGCCGATCCAGCAGTTGCCTCAGCCGCCGGCGCATCCTTGGCCAACATCGCCGCGAGCGCGATGCCGCCAAGTCCGGCCCCGGTCTCTTTGAAGAAATGCCGGCGGGTTAAATGTTGCAGTCGTTCGATTTGCGGAGTCATGGCAAGCTCCTCTCAAAAAAATTGCTCACGCGAAGGCGCGGAGTCGCGAAGAACCGCATTCAGCCCGTTTTCCTCTTCGCGGCTTCGCGCCTTCGCGTGACACCTTTTTTTCTTTCTTATCGTCTCATCAACATCTCATCCAAATTCAACAGCACGTTGCCGACGACGGTCAACGCCGCGAGTTCGGCTGGGTCCGCTCCTTCCGGCAGCGGGCCAAGCGGATTGGTGGCGAGCTTGCGGGCTTTCTCGACGTCTTTTGCGAATCGTTCGCGAGCGATGTTGTACAACTTCGTGAGATCCGCGAGTTCCGTCTCGGTGGGCGGGCGGGACACGCACTGCTGGAAGCCGGCGCGAATGTGATCGGCGGGTGACGCGCCGCTCTTGGCCATCGTGCGGGCCAATGCTTGCGCAGCCTCGATGTAAACGGGATCGTTCAAAGTCACGAGTGCTTGCAACGGCGTGTTCGTGCGCGGGCGGCGAATCGTGCAGACCTCGCGGTTCGGAGCATCGAATGCGGACATCGACGGATAAGGGTTCGAGCGTCGCCAAGTCGTGTACAAGCCGCGGCGGAACTTGTCCTCACCGGCGCTCGCCTGCCAGTCGATGCCGCTGCCGAACGCGGCGCTCACACCGAGATTCGGCTGAAACGGTTTCACCGGCGGACCGAACATCTTCGGACTGAGCAATCCGCTGATCGCCAACGCCTGATCGCGAATCATCTCCGCCGATAATCGAAATCTCGGCCCGCGAGCCAACAGATAGTTTTCCGGATCGCGATCCAACAAGTCCGGCGTGACCTTCGACGATTGCCGATACGTCGCCGAGGTCACGATTAACTTCAACAGCGCTTTTGTGTCCCACTTCAGCCGCACGACTTCCGTTGCCAGCCAATCGAGCAACTCCGGATGCGTTGGCAGATCGCCTTGCGAGCCGAACTCTTCGCTGGTTCGCACGAGGCCATTGCCGAAGATCGTGTCCCAATACCGATTCACCAGCACGCGAGCGGTCAGCGGATTGCGTTCGTCGACCAGCCACTTTGCCAACGCGAGCCGATCTGGTGACGATCCTTCCGGCAGCGGATGAAACGCAGCGGGGACTCCGGGAGTCACCTCTTTGCCGAGGTCCATGAAGTTGCCGCGCAGTTGGATGTTCGTCTTGCGGCGTTTGTCAGCGGCAAGTTCTCGCAGGATCGGCACCGTCGTCGCCGCCTTCAGTTCCGCGAGCGTTTTCTTCGTGGCCGCCAACTGATCGCGAGCCGCCGCCAATTCGGGAGCGATCGACAGATAGAACGTCGTCAACTCGGTGCGTTGCGCGTCGTTCCGCTGCTCGGCCGGTGTGTTGAGGATCGCAAGGAGAACGCCCGGCGTCTTGGCTGACTCCGCCGCGCGAGCGTCGTCGGTCAGCGACAACCGGAACTTGCCAAGCGTGTGATTCTCAGACGACGACGTTTGTTCGAGCGTGATCGTCAGCGTCGAACCATCGACGATCTCGACCGGAGCCGAAGCGATCAGAATCAGCGAGTGCGGCTGTTCGATTTTGCCACCAACCGCCCAGCCTTTGTTGGCTTGCGGAGCGAGTACCACCTTCGCTTCGTAACCGGCTCCTTGCTCGTGATCGGCGAACGCTGTCGTGAACGGCACGCCGCGAACGCCACTGAGGGCGAACTCGGATGATGGCTTCGGCGGGTCGACGTAATCCTTCGACCAAATCGGTTCGTGCTTGTCGTTGAGCACGAGCACTCGGAAGTTTCGCATTCGTTCTTCGGTCGTGGCGTCCGTGCGGTTCCACAGTACGACGCGGTCAATCGGTTGCTCGGTCTTCAGATCAACTTCCCACCACGGATTTTCTTCCTGGGCGGTATGTGAGACCGAGTTCTTCGTGTACTCGCCGGACGTGTTGCCATCGTTCGCTCGTTTTGCGTCGCCACCAAAATCAGTTGTGCTCTGTTTGGCTTCGCCCTTCGGTGCGACGTTGTCGTCGCCGTGGAAGACTTGCACTTCGGCCAGATGCAAGAATCGAGCTTTGCCCGGAAGTTCCACTCGCACGAAGCGACCGCTCAATCGCGTGCCGTTCGGCGGCGCGATCGTGGCCGAGACTTTCGACAACACAAAGTTCCCGCCGCCGAAGCCCGCCCCTTTGCCGGGCAACGTGTCATCCGGCAGCGTTTCGAGTCGCACCGCATTCAACTTGCCGGCCGCGAGCGGAATCTCGACCGAGTACGTTGCTTTGCTTGCCGCCTTGTCCGCGCGGATCGTTCCGTCGTCGGCCACGCTGAGTGTCACACCGCCGTCCGACTTGCCACTCGCCGGTTTGAGCAGCTTCCACGCGAGCGATCTCGGAAACGCCGCGTCCCATTTTGCGAGCGATTCCAAAACAACCGGCGTCGGTGTCACGACTTCTTTCTCCAGCCGAGCAACATCCGCCAGCCAAGTTTCCTTCTGCTTGAGTTGCTCCGACGTGAACAACTCCAGCCGAGGCGTCTCATCCGCCCGATCGGCGTCTTCCGTTTGATTCAGGATCGCGAACAGCTTGAAGAATTCTTCCTGCGTGATCGGGTCGTACTTGTGCGTGTGACACTGAGCACACGCGATGGTCGTCCCCATCCAAGTCGCCATCGTCGTGTTGACCCGATCGACCACTGCGACGTTACGGAACTCTTCGTCGTTGGTCCCACCTTCGTTGTTCGTCAGCGTGTTGCGATGAAAGGCCGTCGCGATCAGTTGCTCCTCGGTTGGGATTGGCAGCAGGTCGCCAGCGATTTGTTCGATTGTGAATTGATCAAACGGCATGTTCTTGTTGAACGACTTGATGACCCAATCGCGATAGCTCCAAATTGTCCGCGCCGGGTCATCCGCATACCCCGCCGAGTCCGCGTACCGCGCGAGGTCCAGCCATTGCCGCGCCCAGTGCTCGCCGTAGCTTTCCTTCGCGAGCAACCGGTCGACGAACTTTTCATACGCCTGTGGATCGTTGTCCTTCGCGAACGCTTCGATCTCGGCAACCGTCGGCGGCAGGCCGGTGAGGTCGAGTGCCACTCGCCGACCGAGTGCGTACCGATCCGCCTCCGGCGAAGGCTTGAGTCCCTCTCGCTCCAGCCGCGCGACGATGAAGTTGTCGATCGGATTGCGAATTGCAGATTTGAGATTTGAAACATCCGGCACCGCCGGGCGCACGGGAACTTCATACGACCAATGTTTTGCGAAGCGGGCACCTTGCTTGATCCATGCTCGCAGCAAGTCGATTTCTTTCGCGTCGAGCTTCTTGCCGTGTCCGCTCGGCGGCATCCGCACATCGTCGTCATCGGAAACGATGCGGCGAATCAGTTCGCTCTCTTCGGGGTTGCCCGCCACGACGGCGACCTTGCCGGATTCGAGCTTCGCGGACAGTCCGTCGCGAGCGTCCAATCGAAGCCCGGCTTGCCGTTCCTTTTCATCTGGCCCGTGACACTTCCAGCAACGATTCGACAGGATCGGTCGAATGTCGTGATTGAAGTCGACGGGCGAGTCCGCAGCATGAGCCGCTGCCCCCAGCGGAATCGCAATCAATGAAGCCAGAGCAACGAAATATCGCACGATCGGCGAGAACCAGCAGCGCATCGGGAGTCTCCGAAACGACAAGTCCAAACGGCAGGATTCGCTCGCCTGTGCGAGCGGCGGGAGCGGCATGATATCCACGAAGTCCGGCCGCTGCCCACTCTCGTCCTCTGTCAGTGTTAAGTAGGGTGTGCCAATACTTCTTGGCTAACTCGAAGTCGCACTGAAATCAGAGTCTGCTGTTTGGAGAAAGTGTTTTTGAAACGCAGAGGTCGCAGAGGGAACGCACGCTGAGGTCGCTGAGAACTCTTTGCGAACTCTGCGTTGACCTCTGCGTTTCAAAAAGCAATTTCAATGCGGTTTGCCTCTGCCAGAAAGATTTGCCGCACCCTGTTAAGTGGGTCATTGGTTCAAATTGGGTGCGCCATAAACCGCTCGCGTCACATCATCGACGAGCTCTGCATCACCGGTAGCAGCAGTCCGATCACGACGAACAAAATCATCGCAGCCATCACGATCAGCATCAGCGGTTCGAGCAGTCTGACGGCCAGATCCAGCAAGCGATGCGTGCGGCGTTCCATCGTGTCGGCCACGTTGACGAGCACATGTTCGAGATTGTTGGCTTCCTCGCCGACGGAAATCATCTCGATCACTTCGAGGGGGAACTGCTTGCTCACGCCCAGTGGTCCTGCGAGCGACTTGCCGGCCGAGACGCTGTCGGCCGCAGACGCGATCGCGTCGGTCAAAATTCGGTTGCCGGTGGCGTCCTTCGCGATTCGCAGCGATTGCAGAATCGGCACACCGTTCTTCAACAGCGTCCCCAAAATTCGGCAGAACCGAGCCACCGCCAAGCTGCGAATCACTGGGCCGATCGCCGGCATCGAGATCGCCAAGCGATGCCACTGCCGCAATCCCACTTCGGTCTTCAGTCGCTGCTTGATGAAAAGGAACGCGCCGACAATCGCCGCGATCGTGACCAGCCAATAGGTGCCGGCATATTTACTGAGTGCCATCAACGCCGTCGTCGCCCACGGAAGTTCGTCCCGTTCGGCCATGCGTTCGAAGACTCCCGCGAACTTCGGCACGAACCAGATCAGCATCGCCCAGACGACTCCGACTCCGGCAGTCAGCAAGAAAACCGGATAGGCCATCGCTCCCATGACGCGGCCTTTGAGTTCCTGCTGGTGCTCGGTGAAGTCGGCGACTTGCTTGAGCACGTCTTCCAGAAACGAACCTTCCTCGCCCGCGCGGACCATACTGACCGCCAACTCGGAGAAGATGTCCTCGTGCAACCGCATCGACTCGGCGAGCCGCGTGCCGTCGGCGACTTTGTCTCGCAGATCGCGCAACACGGTCTTCAATCCGGCGTGAGACGTCTGCCGTTCGAGCAATTCCAGCGATCGCAACAGTGGCACTCCCGCTCGCAGCAGGTCCGCCAGTTGCGAGAAGAATGTCGCCAAGTGCCCGGCTCGCGGTCTGCGCATCCACGCGAGCGTGGTGCTCTTCGTCGCTTCCACCGACTGAATCTTCACCGGGAAGAGCTGCTTCGCCGACAACTGCGAGACGACATCCAACTCGCTGTTGGCCGTCAGCAGATCAGCAACTTCGCGGCCGGAAAGATCGCGAGCGATGTAGCGGAATTCGGGCATAGCGGCGGGATGTTACGGTTGGCGTGGAGTGGTCGCGAGCCTGTTGTCGCCGTCATGTCCCGTGTGGATCACAACGCGTGCCGAATCCATCAGTTGTTCCGAACAGCCCATTACCGCC
>JAYVQJ010000500.1:0-7613 GCA_043777235.1 Planctomycetia bacterium | reverse complement strand
GATGCGGAGCCTCGGCCGGTCATTGTTCGGAGATTACCTGTTCGCGGTCGAGTTGGCCGGCACACTGCTGCTGGTCGCGTCCATCGGAGCCATCGTGATCGCCCCCAAGCGATCGAGCGGAAAGTTGTGAGTCTTGGAGGTTGGGCACTCCTGCCCGACCAGCGACGGGCAAGAGTGCCCATCCTCCATCGGAGTTCGTGAATGATCGTCCTGACGAATTACCTGATCGTCGGCAGCATTCTGTTCGTGTTGGGAGCCATCGGGTTTCTAACTCGGCGGAATCTGATCACGCTGATGTTGTCCGCCGAGATGATGCTGCACGGCGTCGCGTTGAATCTCGTGGCGTTCTCGAATTTTCACCAGAACATGCAGGGCCAAGCCTTCACGGTTTTCATTCTGACCGTCGCTGCATGTGAAGCGGGTATCGCCCTCGCGTTGATCCTCACGCTTTATCAGCGCAGCAAAACGTTGGACGTCTCGTTGTGGAGCCAACTGGGCGAAGCCGATATCGATTCGCCGCTCGAAGAGGAACCGGCCGTACCGCTGGCTCAACCGGCTCAGGAATTCCCGCATCTCACCCCATCGGGACGAGTGCCGCAGTTGAAGAAGGAGACTTCGCATCGTGTCTGAACTCACGCCGGCTCTGCTCTGGATGATTCCAGTCGCACCGCTGATCGCGAGCGTGTTCATCGCTTTCTTCGGCAAAGCACTGCTGCGCGGACGAAGCCATGTCCCTTGCGTTGCCGCACTGGTCGTCTCGACCGCGTGCGCGGGAGCCTTGATGCTGGCCTTTCTGGCGGCACCCTCGAACCTAAAACAAGATCCGAGCCTGTCCACAACATCGCACATCGAGCAGCACAACTCAGCCGATTCGAAGCACGAACCGAAGCCGGTTCTGACGACTCCTGGCTACGAGTGGTCCGTCACCGACAACCTGCATGTTCGCTTGGACCTGCAAGCGGACTCGATGACCGCGTTGATGCTCTGCACGATCACGTTCGTGTCGCTGCTCGTGTCGATTTACGCCAGCGGCTACATGCACGGCGATCCCGGCTATCCGCGATTCTTCGCGGCGTTCGCTCTGTTCGTCTTCTCGATGTGCATGTTGGTGCTCGCCGACAATTACATCACGATGTTCGTGTTCTGGGAGGGAGTCGGGCTGTGCAGCTACTTGCTGATCGGCTTCTGGTTCCAAAAGCCGAGTGCCGCCGCTGCGGCTCGAAAAGCCTTCGTCGTGAACCGAATTGGCGACTTTGGTTTCATCCTGGGGATCTTTCTGATTTGGAAGACCTTCGGCACGGTCAAGTTCTCCGAGGTCTTCGATCTCATCCCGCACATCGCCGCGACCAACCCGGAAGTCTTCACCTCGATCTGCTTGCTGCTATTCCTCGGAGCGATGGGCAAGTCGGCTCAGTTCCCGTTGCACGTCTGGTTGCCGGACGCGATGGAAGGTCCGACGCCGGTCTCGGCATTGATCCACGCGGCGACGATGGTCACGGCTGGCGTGTACATGGTCGCTCGCAGCACTCCACTGTTCGTGATGTCTTCGACGGCACAGATGGTCGTCAGTGGAATTGGAGCAATCACGGCATTGCTCGCCGCACTCACGGCGCTGACGCAGTACGACCTGAAACGAGTGCTCGCGTATTCGACGGTCAGTCAGCTCGGTTACTTGTTCATGGCGTTGGGAGCAGCCTCTGTCAGCCCGAAGCTGACGACGTTCGCCGTCACGGCCGCGATGTTTCACCTCTTCACACACGCCTTCTTCAAAGCGTTGCTGTTCCTCGGAGCCGGCAGCGTGATGCACTCGATGGGAGACGTCATCGACATGCGCCGCTTCAGCGGCCTGCGGCATGTCATGCCGCACACGCGAGTGACCTTCTTGATCGGCTCGTTGGCCTTGGCCGGCTGTCCGTTGTTGTCCGGCTTTTGGAGCAAAGACGAAATCCTCGTCGCACTGTTCGAGGGAACGAAAGCCGGCGGACACGAGACCTTCTTCACGGTGATTCTCGGCGTCGCCGTCGTGACCGCGTTCCTGACCGCGTTTTATTCGTTCCGGGCGTACAACATGACGTTTCTCGGCGAGGAACGCTTCCCGGAAGAGGCTCACCATCCGCACGAGTCGCCGCCGGTGATGACGCTGCCGCTGTTCGTGCTTGCCGGGTTCTCGCTGGTGATCGGCTTGTTTCTCGGCCCGACCGGTGTCTACGCCCGGCAGTTGGCACAGTCGACCTCGCTCGGTGGTCACGGCGATCATCCTCACAGTTACGCATTGATGGGGCTGAGTGTGGTCATCTTCTTGGCCGGTTATGGCCTCGCCCGTTGGATGTACGTCGTCTCTCCCGCTGTGCCGGCGAAGTTGGAGCGTGCCCTCCTGCCATTGCATCGGCTGTCGCTCGGTAAGTTTTACTTCGACGAACTCTTCACGTATCTGCTGGTTATTCCAGTCAAAGTCATCGCGCTGCTTTGCACTCTGCTCGACAAGTATCTGATCGACGGTGTGCTGGACTTCGTCGGTTCGATCCCGTCGATCGTCGGCCGGATCGTCCGTCCGCTTCAGAATGGCCTGATCTCGAATTACGCTTGGGTCATGCTGCTGGGCGTTGTTGTGTTCCTGATTCAAATGCTGCGAGCGTGGGCCGGTTGACCTGCGATCTCAAATTCCAAATCTCAAATTTCAGATTATCAAAATGTTACTGTTGTCGATCATCCTTCTGCCGCTGCTCGCCGCCGTGTTGCTGGCCCTGTTGGGCGGCGGCCGGTCAGTTGCTCGCTGGTTCGCGTTGCTGGCCGCGATCGGCACGTTGCTGCTGTCGCTGGGCATTGGCGCGAAACTGAATTCCATTCGCGATCACAAGAACGCTGACGCGAGCCAGGTCTCGATCGACGGCCCAATCCAGCCGCGACTCGAATGGCGGCGGACTTGGATGACGTTGGGAAATCTCGCGCAGCAAGAGAAAATCCTGTTCGACCGCGGTAACAGCGCGGATGGAAAAGCGATCGAGCGAGATGCCGACGGCAAGCTGATCTTCCCGGAATCTGAACCGCTGCCAGAACCGGAATGGCGCACCATCACGACTCCGATTCGCCTTGAGTTCTATCTCGGTGCCGACGGCATCAGCGCGCTCATGCTGGCGCTGACCGCGATCCTGACGGTCTCGGCCGTGCTGATCTCGTGGGAGTCGATTCAGGAACGTGCGACCGAGTTCTACATCTGCTTGCTGGTGTTGGAAGCAGGGATGCTTGGAGCCTTCGTCGCCTTCGACTTGATCCTGTTCTATGTCTTCTTCGAGTTCACACTGATCCCACTGTTCTTCCTGGTCGGCATCTGGGGTGGAGTGCAGCGGCAGTTCGCCGCGTATCGCTTCTTCATCTACACGCTGGCCGGCAGCATGATCACGTTGGTCGGACTGGTGGCTCTCGTTGTGAAGGTCTTGCAGGAGGGTCTGACGGCCACTCCGTTCTCGATTCCCGACATCGCCGCCGCGTTGCAGAATCATCCACTGTCGGACTCGTGGCAAATCGGTTTGTTACTCGCACTGTCCGCCGGGTTCTGCATCAAGGTGCCGCTGTTTCCGTTTCATACTTGGTTGCCGCTGGCTCACACCGAAGCTCCGACGGCCGGCAGCGTGTTGCTGGCGGGCGTTCTGTTGAAGCTCGGCACATACGGCTTCTTGCGAATCTGTTTGCCGTTGTTGCCGTTGGCTGTCGCGGGATTTGGTGTCCCGGTCTTCGCGACGATGGCCGTCATCGGCATCGTCTACGGAGCCTTGGGAGCGCTGGCTCAAAGCGACATCAAAAAATTGGTCGCGTACAGCTCGGTCAGTCACCTCGGCTTTTGCATGTTGGGGATGTTCGCGTTGAACTCCGAAGGGATCACCGGAGCGGTGATGCAAATGGTCAATCACGGACTCTCGACCGGCGCGTTGTTCTTGCTGGTCGGCATGGTCTACGACCGCTACCACACGCGCGAACTGAGCGAACTCGGCGGACTCGCGACTCGACTGCCGCTGCTGTCGGTCTGCATGGTTTTCATCTGCCTCGCCAGCGCGGGACTGCCCGGCTTGAATGGTTTCGTCGGCGAACTGCTGTCGCTGATCGGCATGTATAAAGCGAACCCGATTTACTCGGCGATCGGCGCGACCGGCGTCGTGCTCGGAGCTTGGTATCTGCTCGACATGCTGCGGCGCGGCTTCTTCGGACCACTCAAAGAACCCGCTTCGACACACGGTCCCGTTTCGGACATCAACGTTCGCGAACTGCTCGCCGTCGTCCCGCTGATGGGACTGTGCCTGTGGATCGGCGTTTATCCAAAACCGATTCTCGACTCGATTGAAAGCGACGTGAGTAACGTCGTGCAACTTTATCGTTCGCAGCCCGCTATCAAAGAAGTTCACGTCGGTCACAACGACCGCTAATGCCTTGAGGAGAGTTGCTCGTGTTCGGACATCTCACCAGCGCTGTCAGCCTGATTCTGCCAGAGATTGTTTTGCTGGCGGCGGCGTGTGTGAATTTGGCGGTCGGCCCATTCTTGGCGGGCGATGCGGGTCAGACGCCAAACGGCCTGCGTCATCGCTGGGGCATTTGGTCGTTGCTGTCGTTGGCGATTGCTGGCTGGTGCTCGCTGCTTCCAGTTCCGGTGGTCGAGGCGACGCAGTTGGCTCCGTTTCAAGTGGACGCATTGGTCTGGTTCGTGAGACTCGTCACGCTCGCGACCGGTGCGATTTTGGTGCTCGTCAACTGGAACCAGATCAGCGACAGCGACTCGGCCGAATCGCACGCCTGCCTGCTGTTCATCCTCGCCGGAGCCAACTTGATCGCACTGGCGAACGATCTGATCGTGCTGTTTCTGGCTCTCGAACTGGTCAGCATCCCGACGTATCTGTTTCTGTACGTCGCCCGCCGTGATCGTTCCGGCCAAGAAGCGACACTGAAGTATTTTCTGCTGAGCGTCTTCTCGTCCGCGCTGGTGCTGTACGGCTTCAGCTTCCTTTACGGAGTCGCCGGGACCACGAACCTGACCGCGTTGCACGAGGTCTTCAAGAACCACGAACTCAACGCGATGCCAATCCTGCTGCTCGTGAGCGTCGTGGCGGTCGTCGCCGGATTGGCGTTCCGCATCACCGCGGTGCCGTTCCATTTTTACGCTCCCGACGTGTTTCAAGGGACCGCGAACTCCGCCGCTGCGCTGCTGAGTTTCATTCCGAAGGTCGCTGGGTTCATCGCGCTCGTCCGAGTCCTCGGCCAACCGCGCATCACGGTTGCCACGCACTGGAGCCTTGCCGAGTCCAGCGGCGAAATGCTGTTCCTGCTGGCAGTCGCCACGATGTTCGTCGGCAACTTACTCGCACTGTTGCAGAAAAACGTTCGCCGATTGCTGGCCTATTCGAGCATTGCTCACGCCGGCTACATGCTCGTCGGTCTGTGCATCGCCGTCAGTACGCCACAGATCAAGGACGATGCGACCGTGGCCTCGGCGGGCTCCATCGGTGGTCTCCCCGCCCTGCTCTTCTACCTCGGCATCTACGGAGTCACGACGCTCGGCGTCTTCGCGTTGCTCGCCAGTCTCTCACGCGCTGATCGTCCACTTGAAACCAGCGACGACCTCGCCGGCCTGAGCAAGACGCATCCCGCCGGAGCGTTCCTCGCTGCTGTTCTGCTCTTCGGTCTGACCGGCCTGCCGCCGACCGCCGGGTTCCTCGGCAAGCTGACGCTGTTCCTCTCCGCCTGGAATCACGGCACCGACCTCGGCCGCCGCTTGGCCATCTGCCTCGCCATCAACGCCGCCATCGCCGCGTGGTACTACCTCCGCTTGATCGGCGTGATGTATCTGCAACCGTCGCGAGACGACACGAAGAGATCGGCCGGTGTCCCCGCCTTCGTCGGCGTCTCGCTCTGCGCCGTTGCCAGCATCGCCCTGTTCTTCGCCCCCGATTGGCTGTGGCAAGCTCTGCAACGAGTCGGCGGCTGAAATTGTTGCGAACGCGACCACCTGAATCATCTTGACGCTTTCGGTTTTGCGGTGATCATCAACTGCTAAATGCAGTTTCAATTCCATCAATCACAAGCACGACGCGCAAGCGATTGGCCCAGATCATCGTGCCTCCGACCTCTCGCCCGCGCGTCGAGCGAGTTTTGAAACCGCTGCTGGCGACGCAGTGTGTCGATCAGGAAGTGTGCCATGAAATCGCTCAGCGAAATTCATTCGATCCCCAGTGAGCTGCGAGACATCTTGGAGACGCAGTTCGGCATCACCAGCGCTGAAGCTCTGTTCGAGCACGCCATACGCAACCCCGTTGGAATCTGCCGCGCACTGAAAGTGTCTCAGGCGGAATTAGAGCAATTGCAGACGACGCTCGAAGGCCACCTTTCGACCGCGTTCGTCGCTCGCTGTCGGCAACCGATCAAGAAGCATGCTCGCGGCGTGATCGTAGACTGATCGCCGCGAGTCGTTCAGGCGTAGGCTTCCAGCGCGTACTTCTGGATGTACTCAAAGAACAGCGTGCCGTAGCCGGGTGAGAATCGGCCGCTCGGTTTGGCCCAGACGGTCCCCCACGAGTTGCGGATGAGGAACGCTCCGCCGCCGGGGAACCGCGCGTTCAATTCATAGCCGACGACGCAGATCGCATGACCGCCGTCGCTCTTGTCGCCGGGGATCGGCATCGGGATTTCGCCGGTGTCGCTGGTCGTCGGAAAGTCCCACGAAGGAAACGTCTTCACGCTGAGCACCACCGGCTTGCCGGTATCGAGCTGTTCGCGGATGCGATCCGGATTTTTGGCCGCGACAGTCTTGGCCGAGAACACAAACTGTTCGGCCTCCTTCTTGGCTTCTGCGGGAGGCGGGCCTTGGCTTTCGTTGTGCGGGATCGGCAGCGGGTTGTACTTCCACGTTTTGCCCAAGCACGACCCGCGCGTCTTCAGCACGGTCCGTGCGGTGCTGACGAACGTCCCTTCGGCGTGCGGTATGTCGTCTTCATTCTTGCAGCCCCAGTAGACGAACTGTTCCGAGAATCGTTGGTGTGCTCCGGTGGCGTCGGCGTTGAGATGGAACTCCAAAAACCCGACCGAAGCGAACGCCACACAGGTGCCTCGCTCATGCTGGTTCCGGATCGGCGGACACTTCGCGATGAGCGACACCGTCTTCGTCGCTGCCGCCGCGTGTCGAGCCGCCGCCGTCGTGGGAATCGTTTCGGGCGCAACCGCCGGGCTCTCCCGTTCTGCTTTCGAGACGAGCACTCCGCGAGCGTGCTTGATCAACGGCCGAGTCTTCCCCGCATCGAGCAAGTTGACCAACCCGCTCGCCGCCACCGCCGCCCCGCCACGAGTCGCCAGCATCCGCGCCGGCGCAGCCGACACCATCCGCACGGGAGACTCTCCCAAATACTCGACGATCAACTGCCGATTGCCATACGCCCAATGATCCCGCAACTCGGCCAACGTCGTGATCCCCATCGCCGCCAACCGAGCCAGCGCCTCACTCGGCACCCCGCTGGTCTCCAAGCTCTGAAACAAATTTGCTCGATCCGCATTCATCAACATGATTCGCACTCACTTCGCAAAGTAGGGTGGGTCGAGTCATCGAGACCCACCAACATTGAAACCGACTTGGTGGG
>JAYVQJ010000499.1:0-7619 GCA_043777235.1 Planctomycetia bacterium | reverse complement strand
AGATCGAACGAGTATCGTCGTACCAGCGTGCGTGGGTCGGCGGGCGGCGACGGCTTCAACCGCTCCTGCGTGAGCCGAGCCATCACCAACTTGTCGATCGCACTCCCCGGCCGAACAGCGTCCCGCGCCGCCTGATCGTCCGACAGAGGGACCATTGGCCGAGTCGGTGCCACATAAGCCCAGTGATCACGCCATTCAGCTCCCTCTTCGATCCACTGACGGATCAGCTCGCGTTCCCTCTTGCTGAGCGTCTTGCCCGATTCGGCGGGAGGCATCTGTTCTACTGCGATTTCGCTGGCGATCCGCTTCCAAACGGCACTGGCCTCAAGTTTGCCGGGCACGACGAGTTGCTTCAGGTCGCCCGTCTGAGTCGCCTCGTGCCGAAAGAGACCGTCGCGCGTGTCGAGTCTCAACCTGGCCTCGCGATGCTTTTCATCGGGACCATGACAGAAGAAACATTTGTCCGACAGGATCGGCCGCACGTCGCGCTGAAAGTCGATTCGGCTCGGTGAGACATCGGCTGCAGAGACAACTCCGTCTTGAAGGGGAAAGTGAGAGGTGGTCAATGACAAGTGAAAAATGCAAAGTGCCAAAACCAGCAGGCTGCTTCTTCCAAGGCAATTTCTGGCCACATCAGATTGGACATTGCAATGGTTACTTCGCACTTTGCAATTCCTTCTTCAAGACCGATCAATGTGTGCCGTGCAGCGGAACAGACCTCGGCGGCATTGCCATTCAGGGGCGGTGCGTTTCGCGTTGCTGCACGCACTATACAAGACTCGCTAACAGAAGCCCCTCACCACGGCCGTCCAGCCGGTTCGGTGGGTGTAGTCGTGGATTTCGGTTTCAGGCGGCGTGTTGGTTCCAGTAGGCGTTCCACTGGCGGCTGTACATGATTGAGCAGAGGCTGGCCATGCGATTCAGGCGGCGGACTCGCCAGCGGGCGGCGGTTTGTTTGAGTCTTCGTCCGATGAGGTTCTGGCAGGCGCCTTCGATTTGGGTGCTGCCGATCGAACGTCCCTCGCGCAGGCGTTGTGATATCCAACACCCGCCGCGCTCAGCGTCCGCAAATTCAGCACCGCCTGCTCCGCCACCAACCGCTCGTTCGAGGTCAACTGACCCCAATCCATCGTTGCCATCAGGCCGCCTCCTGCTCGTTGTTTCGTACCGGAAAACAACCAGGATGACGCAGGCCACCCAATCGCGCAATCAAAGAAAACTGCACCCACTTCGTGACCGAAAAAGAAAAGGAAAAGGACAGGCACTTTGTTGGCAGCAGCCAGATAAAGTGCCTGTCCTTTCATTTCTCTTTCATTTCTTGATTCGAGCGACCTGTCATGCCATTCGGCATTCCGAAATGGAATTGCTCGCAAGCCACTTGGAAGGACATCTGACGGCATTGCGCGACAACATCCACACGGCGGACGATGAGAACATGGGCCTGCTTCAAATCAGCTACGAGACCCTGCAAGCCTATGCCGAGTCCGTCGAATTCGAGGGCCTTCTCCCGGACGAATTGGATGGCATGGGCTGTGATCCAATGCGTCAAACCTGCCAGGTCATGATGTTCGCGAATTAGGCACTGACCGCGACGAAGCGACGGGACTTAGACAAGTCTTACTGCGATCGCTGTGTCCCCAATTGCGTTTCTTTGCGTCGCGGACTGAGCGGCAACCAGAGTGAATGGATCAACCGCCAGCGCTCGCATTCAGCCGGCAATTTGGCGGCGGTCAGAATCCGTTCGACGTGAAACCATTTGATGCGCTGGTTGCGTCCCATCTGCTGCAAATCGCGAATCAACACAGCGTAGTGGACCGGCAATCGCGAGCAGAATTCCCGCAGCGACGCAGAGACTTCGGCGATGAGTAACCGCAACTCGGTCGCCAGCGGAGGATGTCCTTCCGATGTCAGCCAAGCGCGATAACGGTTGAGCCAATCGCGGTGCGCGGCATTGAGATTCACGACTCCCGCAGTCCGCGCGATCTGCGTCAACTCAGGCCACGTCGGCAGTTCCTCTCCACGAGCGATCGCGCGCAGTCGGCGCGTCCAGCCATTGATTGATCTGGTGCCGCGCAGGCTACGCACAAGCGGTAACAGTCCTCCTTCACGCTCGGCCAATCGGTTGATGACGTCGCTGACCGAGCCAGGATTCTTCCAAGCTTGTTTCGCGTTTTCGCAATCGCACTGGTATTGGAACAGATCCTGAATCCGTTTCTGTCCCGCCTGATGAAGGCCGGCGATAATTCGCGTCGTCGCCGACTCAAGGAGGTGCTCGATCCCCCGCTCGATCTTTTGATATTCGAGATTCGTGTAGCCGAGCAACTTCGCCGCCGCCGGAATCTCAAAGCCGTATTGCTCGCGAGCCAATCGCACATCGACTCGCGTTTCCGGACGGCGACGGCAGTGAAACTGACGGCGATGTTCGCGCCACAAATCCAGCAGCCGCGCTTGTTCGGCAGTGTCCGTTGTCAGCAGCGCGACCAGTCCTGCGGGGAACGCTTGCATCGAGTACATGCCGTCTTCTTCGATGTGCTTGATGATCCGCGCCGGCTTCTTGCCGCCGATCCGAAACAAGTCGGCGATTTCTCGCCGCGAGTGACCGCGTTGCTCGCGGAGCTTCATCAGTCGTTCGCCGAAGGTCTCTCGCGATTGCTGTTGCTGTTCGCGAGCGTTCTTCAACCACAGCGCTTTGAGCGTCCGCAATTCCGCTGCCGTGCGACACAGCGTTTTTGCCGCCTGAGCCACCTCGTCCCAGGCCGGTAATTCAAAATAACAAAGTCGCTTCAGTGTGTTTGATGTGACACCCAACGACCGCAAGCAACTTTCCGAGCGGCCCATGCGACCACACATCATGCACATCTCCGCCCAGGCCGGCGGATAGCCGCGAGCGATCAATCGTTGCCGCTCGGTACTTTCCCAGACCGATGCCGCGCGCTGCTCGTCTTCGCCAACCAGCCGGCAGAAGCGCTGCAATTCAGACAGTGACAGCGGAAACTTTCCGCGACGATATTCCCACAGCGTCGCTGGACTCAGACCTGCTTTGCGAGCCAGGTTCCGCAGCGAGCCGGCTCGCAACTCGAACCGCGAAATCAGATCGGGAACTGTTTCGGGAGCACCGGCGTAGATCTGACAGAGCTTCTCGACTTGCTGTGGAGAGACCTTCTGTTTTTGAGCAAACTCCAGAAACCGCCGCATGGTCAGGCAGGTGGGAATCCCAATGCCCAGTTCCATGTCGCGCAGCGCCCCGCGACTCATGCCCGACTGATGCGCGAATTCCAATCGCGTCATCCGCAAAGTCTTCGCGCGAATCTTGACCGCCGCTTTCGCCAAAGGAGGCGCTTGTTGTGATCGTGCCAGCGAGCGCAATCTGAGATTCGCATTTCTCAGCGCGTGACCGGTGAGTCCATTCAAACCGCTTTTTGACTTGCCAGCATCGTGCGGCATCTCAATCTCCGGGGAGCAACGGAGCGGGGAGTCGGCAGGGAGGGAAGGCGCGGGGGCATCGGGCGGGAGCGAACGTGGGCAGAATGACGTCGAACAACGTTCCCATCAAGGATGCCCGATGAGAAGGCGTCCGGGAAATCCGCTCCGGTCGATTTGCTCACCAAGGATGTGAGCCGTCAAATCAACTCGCGAATCGCTGCCGCACCATCTGGGAGCAAATACTGCGGACGACCTGATTGGTCCAAGTACTGCGTTTGCGGGTCGATGCCGAGCACATGAAAAATCGTCGCCATCAGATGCTTGGGTTGGATCGGTGTCGTCTTCGGGACTTCGGCTTTCGGAGAAGACTCACCGACCACTCCCAAACGAGTCATGTCGGTCTTGAGATTCATGTTGTTTCGCGCTTCACGGAGTCCGAGTCGTCACGACTTGTTGATACGGCACACAGCCATGCGTGAGACATTCTGTGGACAAGGTGAGCCGGGCGGCTTAATCGGTCACTTGCATCCGGCACCACAGCATCAGCAGAAGGATCGAGCTGATGTATCGTGTGAAGTCACCATGAAACGCTCTCCGCAAATCCTTGAAATTGACCTGACCTGGCAGAATTCACGACGTGAGCCGCACCGAATAAAATAGATTGAGTCGCGACACTCGATCGGATGTCGGTGAATCATCACCTCGGCCGATCAGCAGGCTCGCAGACCAATCATCGGAGACGACGTCATGCGGATGCAGGTGACTCGGAACGAACGCATTCGACCAAGCGGCGTCGTTCACGAAAGCGTGTCGCGACGGACGGCGATTCAAGCGGGCAGCGTTGGACTGCTTGGGTTGGGGATGAATCATGTCTCCGCATTGCAAGCAGCCGACTTCAAAACTTCCGCTCCGGGCGGCGGTCTTGCGAAGTCCGTGATTTTCGTCTTTTTATCCGGAGGAATGACGCAGCACGATTCGCTCGATCCAAAGCCGGAAGCTCCCGTCGGGATTCGTGGACTGTTCGCGCCGATCGCCACACGCTCGCCCGGCGTGCAGATTTGCGAGCATCTCCCGCTGCTCGCCGCACGCAGTCAGAAGTGGAGCCTGATTCGCTCGTTGACGACGCCGTACAACGAACACTCGCAGGGGCACACGTCGATTCTCACCGGACGCACCGAGATGCCGTTGGGTTACAACCCCAGCAAACCACAGCCGAGCGACTGGCCGTCGATCGCGTCGGTCGTCGGAGATGTCCTGCCTCGGCGCAATAACAATCTGCCGCCGGCGATCGTGTTGCCTGAGCGATTGATTCACAACACGGGACGAGTCCTTCCGGGACAGTTCGGCGGCCAGATGGGAAGTCACCGCGATCCTTGGTTCGTCGAAGCGTCACCGTATAACTCGAAGTCTTACGGAGCCTATCCCGAATACGAGTTCCATTTCGTGCGCGGCCGCGAGCGCAATCCGAATTTGAAGTTTCAGGCACCGAACCTCAGCTTGCCTCAAGGACTGGACGTCGGGCGGCTCGGTCATCGCAGCGAGCTGTTGACGCTGCTCGACCAGCAGCGAGCGGACCTCGAACGGACTGCCACCGTTGCAAATTTCGATCGGCATCGTCAATCGGCGATTTCGCTGCTGACCGACATCCGCATGCAGCGCGCGTTCGATGTTCACAACGCCGACCCGCGTGATCTCGACCGCTATGGCCGGAATGCGTTCGGCTGGTCGCTCTTGATGGCTCGGCAACTCGTCGAGCAAGGAGTCGGACTCGTCCAAGTGAACCTCGGCAACAACGAAGCGTGGGACACTCACGAGAACAACTTCCCGTTGTTGCGCGACTGCCTGCTGCCACCCACCGACCGTGGCTTGGCGGCCTTGTTGGATGATCTCGACGAACGGGGATTGCTCAACGAGACGCTGATCGTGATGTGCGGCGAGATGGGCCGCATGGAAAGACGAGTTGGATCGCCCGCACCACATCTATTCCGGCGAACCGATCCGCGAGTTGACCTGAAAGTACACGACATGACTCCAAGAAACTTTCATCAACACACTCTCGGCATCAACCGGCGCGAAGCATTGCAGGTCGGTTCCTGCGGATTCGCCCGCGAGACACGTCCGTTTCAGCCGCACCTGACACTCGCTCGGATCAAGGGCCGTCCACCACAAAAGTTGTTTGATCTCTTGCGCGATCATCAACAATCGAGTTTCGGCGAAGTTCCAATTCACTCGCTAGAACTCATCCGTTCCGAGCTACATCCTGACGGAGCACGCTACAGCGTGTTGTCGTCACATCAACTCAGTGCCTCGTGACCTTCGGTCCAATTCAGTGGCGGGGTCGGGGGACCTGCGCCGAGCACAGTCGTGGAAAGTGTGCGTGGCCCGGAGAGCCCTGTCCGACGTGCGGGGATCCGCGTCAGGCGGTACGACTGTCAAAATTCGCTCAATTTCTCTAATCGTCACGACCGATTTTGATGAAACCCTCCGGAACGGAAGAGGTGAGCGCAATTCTCTTGCGTCTGAATCCGCTCATCTCACTCCGGGGCCTCAAACACATTCGAATCAAGGAGCCGAGTTATGGTGAGCTTTTGGAAGCAGTGGACACGTCAGGGAATGTCAGCTCGTCGTGGCGTGAAGCGAACCATGTCCGGCTGGCCCATCGCGGCTCAGATTGAACGCTCTGAATCACGATGCGTGCTGAGCGTTTCCTCGGTGTTCAACGCCGGAGCGTTGAGCATCACGAGCAACGGAGCCGACGCGATGAATGTTGCCGTCGGAGTGGATGGCAACGTGACGCTGAACGGCTCCCCGTTGAGCGCGATGAATAATGGCGTTTCCGGTTCGGTCGCGGCGAACACGGTGACCTCGCTGACGGTCACGGGCGGCTCTGGCAAGAACACCATCGACCTTTCGGCCGTGAATGCAACCTCGTTCCCGTCGTTGACCAGCGTCAACATCGACGGAGGGGGCGGTGCCGACATCATCCGCGGCAGTGACTTGAACGACAGCATCACCGGCGGCTTGGGCAGTGACTCGATCAGCGGCAACGGTGGCAATGATTCGATCGGCGGCGGAGCCGGCAACGATAGCGTCGATGGTGGCCTCGGCAATGACTCGATCACCGGTGATTCCGGCAACGACAATCTGCACGGTGGATCTGGAGACGATGTCATCAACGGCGGCAGCGGCAATGACACCGCCATCGGCGGAGCGGGTAATGATTCGCTGTCGGGCGGAACCGAGAACGATTCGCTCCAAGGAGACGACGGCAACGACACGCTCGATGGCGGTGCCGGCAACGACATCGAAGCCGGCGGCAACAATGCTGACAGCCTGGTGGGCGGTGTTGGCAACGACACGCTCAAAGGCGGAAGCGATGCCGGCAACGACACGCTCGTCGGTGGGGCCGGCAATGATTCGATGGATGGCGGCGCGGGAGACGACTCGCTCGATGGCGGAACCGGGCGCGATAAAGAACTTGGCGGCGACGGTAATGATTCCATCCTCGGCGGCGGCGGCAATGACAATATCCAAGGTGGTGCCGGCAATGATTCCGTTGATGCCGGCGACGGCAATGATAGCGTCGATGGTGGTACCGGCGACGACAACATCCAAGGTGGCACCGGGAATGACAGCGTCCAAGGTGGTGACGGCAACGACACCCTCTTTGGTGGCGCTGGCGATGATAACATCGACTCTGGAAACGGCACCGACAACATCGTCGGCGGTACCGGCACCGACAACATCACCTCGAATCCCAATGACGTTGTCAATCAAGAGGGTGCCGATAACGAGGTCAATTAACGCTGCGTGCGTGGGGTTCACGGCCCAGCCGCTTCCCCGACCGCAGGTCTCCCCGAACGGTGAGTTGGCGTCGTCTCGAATCGCTTGAAAGGGAACGGGCGAACAAGGCAGACCTTCGGTCCAATTCAGCGGCGGGGTCGGACACGACGCTGGTGGTGATGGTCGGCGAGTTCGGCCGCACTCCCAAGCTCGGCGGCAACGTCGGCACGCCGAGCTACGTCCACGACGGCCGCGACCACTGGGGCGGCGTCTTCTTCGCCCTCTTCGCCGGAGCGGGCGTCCGCGGCAGACAAGTCATCGGCACCTCCGACAACATCGCCGCCTATCCCGCCTCGAACCCGTACTACCCCTCCGATCTCGGAGCCACGATTTTTCAATCCCTCGGCATCGAC
>JAYVQJ010000498.1:0-7644 GCA_043777235.1 Planctomycetia bacterium | reverse complement strand
GGAAACGCCTCTTGTCATCGCCCTCGCTGACGCTGCGGGTTAGTAAAGTAAGTGCCATTGCGCGCTAGCGTCCGGTTCGCGATTTCTCCGAAAACCGGACGCTAGCGCGTTCCGGCTCAGGTCTTGGCTGCCGTAGTCGGCTTCAGCGAGAAGTGTCCAGGACTATCTCGCGTTCAGCGTCACACCGGGGCCGACGTAATGCTGGCCGAAGCGGTTGGCTAGGTACGTCGGGAAGTCGATTTGCTCTTGCCTCACGAAGCCGGTCGCGGGCAACTGGCCGTGAACGTGCAGGTCGAGCACCGCACAGATCGAGGCGGCGGTCGTGATTTGGATCGCGGACCACACTTCGCCGTCGTACTGCTTGTGGTAGATTTTGCGAGCGTCCCACAACTGCACCATCTGGCCGTCGCGCTGGCCGGTGGCGGTGCAAAAGATTACGACCACATCCTGCAACGTGCGCGGCACAGCGTTTTCCAGAATCTCTTTCAGCAGTCCGCGACGATCGCGCAGTCGCAGTTCATCCAGTAGAAAGAGCATTCGGTCACGGTGTCCGGTGTAGCGGATCGTTTTGTAGTTCAACTCGCGGACGCGACCCTCGAACGATTCGCACAGCGTGCCGAGTCCGCCTGACGTCGAGAATGCTTCGTACTCGACGCCGTCGATCGAGAGGTGCTCGAATCCTTCCAGCGGCCAGAACTCTTGCCGCTTACCCTCGTGGATCACGTCGCACGGGTTGCAGTACTCGTTGATGAGGCCGTCGGTCGACCACGTCAGGTTGTACTTCAGCGAGTTCGTCGGGAACTCCGGTAATGCGCCGACTCGCAGGAACAGTGAATCGAGCTTCTCGAACTTGTGAGCCAGATGATTCGCGACGATGCCGACGAATCCCGGAGCCAGTCCGCATTGCGGGACGAAGACCTGTCCCGGCCGAGCCGCTCCGGCCAACGTGCGGACGACGCGAGTTGTCTCGACGTCTTCCGTCAGATCGAAGTAGCTGATGCCCGCCGCTAGCGCCGCGCGAGCGACTCGCGGATTCAGCGCGAACGTCAGCGCCGAGATCACCGCCACTTGCCCGCTCATTGCCGTCGCGAGGTCCGCTTCGTTCGCGGCATCGACGACCTGCGTTTCGACCCCCAGCTTGGCGTTCAATCGTTCAAGCGCCGCAACGTCGGTGTCGCCAACACGAACTCGATAATCACCCGATTGAGTCAGCAGCGTGGCGATCATTCGCCCGATCGTGCCGGCCCCCAGCAGCAAAACGTTGGTCATGTCGGTTCCTTCCGTAGGCTCTTTCACGTCGTTGATTGAGACTCCAATTGATGTTTGTGCTAGCAGAACAGCCGGAACGCACTAGCGTCCGGTTCAACCGGGGCTAGCGCCCTGCGGCTCAATGGACTCGCGCAATGATCAATCTGAGTCTCAATCAACGAAAACTACCCCACATGCCGCAAGAACGAAACGCGGCCGGTCAGCACCCATTCGACGACGAAGATATTGCCGGATTTGTCGAAGCAAGCGTCGTGTGGATGAATGAACTTGCCGTTCGGCCACAAGGCTCGATCGACACGGATTGGAAACTTGCCGTCGCCCAGCACGGTCTTCGTCCATTCGGCGTCGTGGCCGAGATGCGTGATGACCTTGTTGTTCTTGTCGAACAGAGTCACTCGCGCGTGCAAGTCGGGAACCAGCAGCACGTCGCCGCGAATGTCGAAGTGAGCCGGAAAGCTGACCGGTGAATTCAACGCAGCCACATCGGAGGTCATCGTCGGTTGACCTTCCTTGTCCTGCGAGAGAAATCCGATGTGCTTGCCGTCGAGTGTCAGGTACTGCAAGCGAGCATTGGCTCGGTCAGCGACAACCAGTGAGGGCTGACGGCCCGGACGATTATCGAGCCACTGGCCGTGCGGTGTCTTGAACTGACCCGGCTCGGTCCCGAAGCCGCCGAAGGTGCGGACCCACTTCGCGTCCCGGTCGTATTGATGAATCCAGTACGAGCCGTAACCGTCACCGATGTAGAAGCCGCCATCCGGTGCGAACGCGATGTTCGTTGGGCTGTACGGTGTTTTGGGATCATCGTACTTGCCGGTTTCGAGCAGCCGCTCTTTCTTCCAGACGATCTCGCCTTTCAATGTCGTCTTCGTGACCAAACCGGTGCGCGTCGAGCAGAGATACAGGAACTCCTCGTTGCCCTCTTTGCGAATATCGACGCCGTGTCCGCCGGTGTGATACTCCTTGCCGAACGAGCGGACGTATTTGCCCTGCGGATCGAAGACGACAATCGCGTCCACCGGCTGCGGCGCATTCGAACGATGTGCGATGTAGACGAAGCCGGCCTCATCGACCGCGACGCCGTGCGTCTCACCCCACGGAACGTGATCGGGAAGTTGGCCCCAATTGTGCGAGACAACTTCGTACTGGAAGGCTCCGGTGCCGAGCACTGGGGTTTTCGTCCCCGCTTTGTCCGAGGCACGCAGAATCATTGGACTGACGCTGGCGGCGGCGGCGACTGCTCCGGCCGCTTGCAGAAAATCACGGCGAGAGGCTTCGGGAGTTTCCGACGACCGTTGAGGCGAAGCAGACATGACGAGCCTTTCACAGTTGAGTGTTGCGTGGTGCGGGCGGCCCGCCTGCACTGGCCGAGCACAATACTGGTGGCCGAAAGTGCCAGCAATCTTCAACGTGGCCGCGTGACAATCAACCGGAACGCGCTAGCGTCCGGTTCAACCGGGGCTAGCGCCCGACGGCTCATTGCACTCGCGCAAAGATCATTCTGCGGCGGTGTCGTCAGTCGCGATCGGAACGTGTCAGCTCACGAACCGGGGCTCTCGTAGCCTTGGATGTTGTATTTCGATTCGATCGTCGCCGTGTCCCAGAGTTCTTTGAGAACGTCGTCGATTTCGACTTGCTGACCTTCCTCTTGCAGCTTGGTGCGGATGGCGTCTTGGACTTCATCAAACGGGGTGTGTCCGGCCTCTTGCCGTGCGAGCACGAGAACGAATTGGTAGCTGCGCGGCGACTCGATCAAGTCGCTGGGATGTCCGATCGGTAACTCGAAGAGCAGTTCTTCGACTCGTTCGTCGGCGAGACTGCCGGCATTCGTCCAATCGTAGATTCCTTTGTTCTCGGCGGTCGGACCGTCCGAAAGTTCGGCGGCCATCTCGCCGAAGTCACGCGGCGGCTTTTGTGTCAGACCGTCCGACAGGATTCGCAACTTGGCGCGGGCCTGCTCTTCGTTCGCTCGCGAGATCAAGATCTGCTGCCACTTCACACGGCGTTTGATTTCGTAGTCCTTCAGATGCTTGTGGTAGTACGCGATCAAATCCTGTCGGCTGAGCTTCTTGTTGTTCTTCACTTTTCCGGCGATGTACTGTTGAGCCAGTATCTTATTACGGAACTGGTACTCGATCATCGCCAGCGAGGTGCCTCGCTTTTGCAGTTCGCGATCCAGTTCGGCCGTGCTCGTGACTCCCATGCCCTTCTTCATCTCTTCAAGTTGTTCTTGCAACTGCTTCTTAACGAAACCGTCGAGCTGCTTCTGTTGATCTTTCTTGAGCGCTTTGCGCGTCGCTTCCGAGAGCAGTTTGCGCTCGACATGAACCCTGAGGTCACGTTCGATGATCTGCTCGGTCTGCTTCTGATAAATCTCCGGCGGGGCTTTCTCTTTCATCTGCGCGAGCTGCTCGGCATAGCGTTCGAGAATCTCCGCCTCGAGAATCGGTGCCCCGTTGACCGTTGCGACGACGCGGCTCCCTTCGAGTTCTTTGGGAGTGCCGCGGTCGGAATCGGACATCGACATCAGCTCGACACGGGTTTTGAGCGGTCCCTTCGCGTCCTCCCGATCGGACTTGGCGAATTGCTCGGATTGATCGGCGTTACTGGCTCCCGTTCGCCGAGGTGGCGGCGGTCCAACGACTGGGTTATCGACCTTTGGGCCAAGACCACTACTTCCCTTGCACCCGGCTAAAGCCAGCAAGACCGTCAGCAAGAGTTGAGTGAGTCGCATGAACCGCATCCTTGCGGAGATTTGAAATCTGAAATTTGAAATTTCAGATCCTGAAAGGGGCAGGACTATCTGCCAATTTCAAATCGGCTGCAACACCGCTTTTAAGAGCGGAAAAATCGCCTCAAACGACGTGTCTGCTCCTTCTTCGAGCGGCCAATACGCCGACTTCGTATCGACGATTCGCAGCCGGCCTTGGTGCTGGCCGACCAGCGGACGCAATCGCGAGGCATCTCGATAGCCGAAGACCAGCCAGTCGTCTTCGCGAGTGATTCGGTCGATGCCCCAACGAGCGGCGCTCAATTGCAACTCGCGCAACTCGACCAACATCTCAGCCAGCGGCGGCAGCGGGCCGAAGCGGTCTCGCAATTCGTTTTTCCAATCGGCGAGTTCTTCAAACGAGCCGACCGCAGACAGTTTTCGATACGCCTCGATCTTCGGCCGGCCGGGCGGGACGTAATCGTGAGGCAGGAACGCCGTCACCGGCAGATCAACTTGCACATGGAAATGCTCCTTGAGCGGCTGCTTCTTCGCGGATCGAACTGCGTTCTCCAGAAGCTGGCAGTACAGCTCGTAACCGATCGCTTCCATGTGACCGCTTTGCTCGGCACCGAGGATGTTTCCCGCTCCACGGATTTCCAAATCGCGCATCGCGATCTTGAAGCCGGCTCCGAGCTCGCTGAATTCCTCAATCGCCTTCAGCCGCTTCGTCGCCAGCGGGGTCAGCGATTTTCCTTCTTCCAGCAACAGATAGCAGTACGCCTTGTGCTTGTACCTGCCGACTCGCCCACGAAGCTGATGCAGATCAGCGAGTCCGTAGTTCTCGGCTTGATTGATAAAGATCGTGTTCGCGTTCGGGATGTCGATGCCGCTCTCGATGATCGTCGTGCTCACGAAGATGTCGATCTCGCGATTCACGAACTTGACCATGACTTCTTCGAGTTCGTGTCCTTGCATCTGTCCGTGCCCGATCCCGATGCGCGCCTCCGGCACGATCCTTTGAATGCGGTCGGCCATCGACTTGATGTTGTAGACCCGGTTGTGGACGAAGAAGACTTGCCCGTTGCGATTCAACTCCCGCACGATTGCCTGTCGAATCAGATCACCGTCGAAGCGGCAGACGCGCGTCGTCACCGCCATGCGATCGACCGGCGCGGTCGTCAGATTGCTGATGTCTCGAATCCCCAGCAGCGACATGTGCAACGTGCGCGGAATCGGTGTCGCGGAGAGCGTCAGCACATCGATCTCCAGCCGCAGATGCTTGAGCACTTCTTTGTGCTCGACTCCGAAGCGTTGTTCCTCGTCGATGACCAATAGGCCGAGGTCTTTGAAACGCACGTCGGGCGAGACAAGCCGATGCGTGCCGACCAGCAAGTCGATCGTGCCGTTCGCCGCCCCCTCGATGATTTTCTTCTGCTCCCCCTTCGTCTTGAACCGCGAGATTCCCGCGACGGTGATCGGGAACTCGGCCATCCGTTCGGAGAACGTGCGGAAGTGTTGCTCGGCGAGCACCGTCGTTGGCACGAGCACCGCGACTTGCTTCCCCGCGTCGATGACTTTGAACGCCGCCCGCAACGCGACCTCCGTCTTGCCGTAGCCGACGTCGCCGCAGATCAACCGATCCATCGGCCGTGCTCGTTCGAGATCCCCCTTGCAGTCCTCGATCGCGCTGAGCTGATCCGGCGTCTCTTCGTAGGGAAACGCCGCGTCGAACTCTTGCATCATGTGTGAATCGGCCGGATACGCGAACCCCGGCTTCGTCTCCCGCGCCGCCTGCAACAGGATCATGTCCGTCGCGAGATCGGCGACGGCGTCAGCCACTTTCTGCTTCCGCTTCGCCCACGACGTCCCACCGATCGAGGACAACTCCGGCGAACCGCGTTGCCCGCCGACGTATTTCTGCACCAGATGAATCAGCGATACCGGCACATAAATCAGCACGCGGTTCGCGAACTCCAGTGTGAGATGTTCCTCGGTCGCGTCCCCCTTCTCCATCAACTTCATCCCGCGATACCGAGCGATCCCGTGCGACAAATGCACGACGAGATCCCCTTCACTCAACTCGATGAAGCTGTCGATCGCCCGCGACTCAACCTTCCGCCGCCGCTTCGTCTCACGAGCAATCGTGGTCCGCCCGAACAACTCATGATCGCTCAGGACGATGATCCGCTCAGTGACGAGCCGAAAACCCCGGTTCACTCGGCCAACACAAAGGATAACCCGATCACTGAGTTTCGCCTCTTGTCCGCCCGATGGCTGATGGCCGAAAGCCGATGGCCGTAATCCTTTTTCCTGTTCATTCGGAAAAACGGGATAACGGCTCACGGCCATCGGCTCACGGCCATCGGCCGGGTTCGCCTCGCGCAACAGTTCGGACAGCCGTTCCTGTTCTCCTTCGTTGTGACACGCGATCAAGACCTGTTCGTCGCGGCCGACGACGGTCGCTAGTTCATTGAGCACCTCATGCTTCGGCCCGGTGAAGCGCTCGATGGACTCGATCTGCAAGTGGCACGATGTCTCGAAGCTGTCCGCCGCCAGCGGTGCGATCGTCACGTTCGCAAAGTTCGTCAGCCGCGCGATCACTTCTTGCATCGCCGACAATCCGGTCACGTCGCTCAGTCGCTCGCGATACTGACGTGCTTCGTCGATCAGTTCGGGTAACTCAATAATCGCGACCCAACTGCCGGTAGGAAGATGATCCACAAGAAGTGGAGGTTGGGCACTCTTGCCCGACCCTTCCTCGTTCTCCGGCTCTGGACGGGCAAGAGTGCCCATCCTCCAGACCGTCACGCTCACCTCACTCAGCGTCTCAATCGTCCGCTGAGATTCGACATCGAACCGCCGCAGCGATTCGAGTTCGTCGCCGAAGAACTCCAACCGCAACGGGTCTTCGGAGTCCGTCGGGAAGATGTCCACGATCCCGCCATGAACGCTGACTTCCCCGGGGAGTTCGACGGCAGGGACTCGTTCAAATCCACGCTCGATCAGCCACCGCAGCAATTCATCGACATCGACGTCGCCGCCGATTTTCAACACGCGGGACGAGGCCGCGATCTCGTCCCGTCCCGGTACCGGCTGCATGAGCGCGGGTCCGCTGGTCACGATCACGCGCGGCGGCTTGTCCGAGTCCAACGCGCGCAACACCCGCAGCCGAGCACCCCCGACCGCATCCGCTGCCGAGCCATCCGGCGGCCAACTCTCCCAAGCCGGGAAGATCGCGGGCACCTCGCCGAGAAAGTTGTAGACATCATCCGCGAACTCATCGACATCGTGCATCCGAGGCAGCACAACGACCAGCGGTTTGTCGTGTTCGATCTGCTGAGCCAACGCCGCGACGACCAACCCGGCCGACGAGCCCCATGCTCCATCAATCGCTCCTGCTTGACCTCGCTTCATCGCGGCGATGACCGAGGCAAACGATTCCTGTTTGGGCAACAACGCGGGCAGCTCGCGCAGGGTCATCCCCCGGCGATTCGCAGTCAACGAGTCGTCTTTCCGTCGAGGCTTCGGCATGAGTCGCAGTTTGTAGGAGGGGCACTCCTGCCCGTCCATGCGGCCTATTATTCGCATTCCGAAAATTAGCCGCGCGGCGCTAGCCCCGGTTCATGCCGAATAACCGGGACTAGCGCCGCGCGGCTAATTTC
>JAYVQJ010000497.1:0-1996 GCA_043777235.1 Planctomycetia bacterium | reverse complement strand
ACGCGGCGTCGCTCGGTCAGGCTTTCGCCCATTGCCGAAGATTCTCGACTGCAGCCACCCGTAGGTGTCTGGGCAGTATCTCAGTCCCAGTGGTGGGGGCCATGCTCTCACACCCCCTAGACGTCAATGCCTTGGTAAGCCATTACCTTACCAACTAGCTGATGTCAGATTGGCCGCTCCCCCGGTGGAATCACACCTTTGCACCTAAGTATTCAAACTCAGGAGATCATCGGGTATTACCCATAGTTTCCCATGGCTATCCCCGTCCGGAGGGTACGTCACCAATCCTTCCTACCCCGTTTGCCGCTCTCCCCGTATTGCTACGGTTCGCGCTCGACTTGCATGCCTAATCCACGCCGCCAACGTTCATTCTGAGCCAGGATCAAACCCTTCGTGTAATTTGCTTGCAACGGCCGAAGCCGTCGATTGCGATCAACAGAAAGCTTGTCCAAGCGTGCATCGTCGCGAAATGATGCACATGCTTCTAGTTTGGCTAACTCTTTTTTCTGACCACCAACCAAATTTTCAAAGAACAGCGTCGCGACCACCAAACGGCGTCCGCGACGGGGAGGCGAATGATAGCGAGGGCCTTTTGAGTGTCAATCAACCCCACTTCATTTTTTTATGGAGCTTGTGATCGCTACGATTGGCTCGCCAAAACGTGTGGCGTTCATTTTAGATACGAGTCATTTTTTGATCGGAATTCTCATCGTGGCTTTAAGTTACATTGGCCGACCTAAGGCAGATCTCGACACCCCTGCCCTTTGCATTGATCTCGAATTGATGGAGAGCAACATCCATCGAATGGCTCGTTTTCTTCACCAGCACGGGAAGTCTTGGCGACCGCATGCCAAATGCCACAAGACCCCAGCGATCGCACTCAAGGAGATTGCAGCCGGTGCCATCGGTGTTACGGTCGCGAAGGTTTCTGAGGCGGAAGTCATGGCAACTGCCGGAATTCGAGACATCTTGATTGCAAACATGATTGTCGGGCCACAGAAGTGGGAACGACTCGCGGCACTTTGCACTTCGGCAGACCCGATCGTTGCGTGCGACCATTTCACTCAAATCGAGCCACTGGCAGCGATTTGCGTTCGAAATGGAGTGAGGTGTCGCGTCATCATCGAAATGAACGTCGGACTGGACCGAGTCGGAACTCGACCGGGGCGGGATACACTCGATCTTGCGCAGTCTCTTTCCAAGCTCGAAGGCATCGAGTTCGTCGGCATCATGGGATACGAGGGACACCTACTGCTTGTCGAGGACGCGGATGAAAAGCGGAAACAAATTCTCGATGCGATGTCGATGCTCGTTGACTGTGCCGACAAACTGCGGCGCGACGGACTTTGTTGCGACATCGTCAGTGCCGGCGGAACAGGTTCGTACCAGATTTCGGCAGAATGCAATGGCATTACGGAACTTCAATGCGGTGGCGGCATATTCGCGGATCCGTTCTATCAGCAAAAGTGCCACGTCTCAGGACTAGACCCTGCGCTCACCGTTCTTGCGACAGTAGTGAGCCGCCCGACTCTCGATCGTGCGGTGCTCGACAGTGGCCGGAAGACGCTGAACCCGGACATTCAAATTCCGACCGTTAAAGGCTGGCCTGACGCAAGCGTGAAACGACTCAGCGCAGAGCATTGTGAGCTGAATCTCGGCCCACAGTCGCAGAACTTGAAAATCGGAGACAAGGTCGAACTCGTTGTGGGCTACGCAGACTTCACGACACCTCTTCACGATCACTTTTACGGCTTTCGCGGTGAGCGTTTGGAAACCGTGTGGCCAATTCTGGGGCGAGGAAAACTGCAGTAATTACCCCTGAAATGCCCAGTCAGACACACGGTTCGAAGTGACTACTTTCGATCCCGTGCAACAAAAGCAGAGACGATGGTGTCTCTGCCAAGTTTTTTCGGGCTCTCCGCCATTCCTGTTGGTTGGCGGCTGACGCACACAATAGGTAGTGAATCAGCCGGAACGCGCTAGCGTCCGGTTCGGG
>JAYVQJ010000496.1:0-7657 GCA_043777235.1 Planctomycetia bacterium | reverse complement strand
CGTCAGCGAGGGAAACAAAGGGAAACGCCTCTTGTCATCGCCCTCGCTGACGCTGCGGGTTAGTAAAGTAAGTGCCATTGCGCGCTAGCGTCCGGTTCTCGGAGAAATCGCGAACCGGACGCTAGGGCGTGCCGGCTAATGTCTTCAGGTCAGTGCCATCGGGCGCTCGCCGCTGGTCTCGTCAAAACACCGGCGGCTAGCACCGTGCCGCTCACGAACTCAACGATTCCAATTGGGAAAGTGATTGCGGTCCCATTCGTTAGATCAGGTTTAGCCAATCGACGGTGAACTTGAAGTTCTCGATGACTTCGCCGAAGGGATCGAAGATCTTGTCGCCGGAGTCGGCTCCGCCGCCGCTGCCCCCCATGACGGTGTCGACGTCACCTTCGCCGTCGATGTTGTCTTTGCCCTGGCCACCTTGAATGAGATCGCGGCCGGCTCCGCCGCGAAGCGAATCGTTGCCACCTTGGCCGAGGATCGTGTCGTTGCCATTGCCACCTTTCATCGTGTCATTGCCGTCGCCGCCGGCGAGGCCATCGTTGCCGTCGCCGCCGTCGATGAAATCGGCTCCCGCGCCCCCTTTGATCGTGTCGTTGCCGCCGTTGCCCATGAGCGAATCGTTGTCGGTAACACCAATCGCGATCGTGTCGGGACCGCCGATGATCAAGTCGTTGCCGGAGCCGCCGATCAGCGTGTCGTTGCCGGTTGCGCCGTCCAGCGTGGCCGAGCCGCTGAAGTTGGTTGCGTCCATTTTGTTGGCGGTCTCATTGCCGGTCAGCCGGACCTTCTCGATGCTCGACAAGCCATCGGCCACGGTGTTCGGAGTTGTGCCGAGCACCAGCAGCGTGTTCGACAGTGTCGCGTTGCCGCTGACGGCTTGACGGACTTCGTCATACCCGTCGCCGCCGATGAGCGAGTCGGTCTTCGAGGTGCCTCGTAACGTGTCGTCCCCCGCCCCGCCGTCGAGCAGCACGCCGAATCGTGTGAAGCCCGACGCATCAAGCAGATTATTGCCGGCATCACCCGTCAGCCGAATCGCTTCGATGTCGGTCGCAATCGAGTCGGTGCCGTGGCCGATCATCTGCGTATCGCTCGTCAGCATGACGTTGCCGGGGCCGACCTCGGCGAGCAGATCGGTGCCGTCGCCACCGACGAATACATCATTGCCGAGTCCCCCCGTCAGCGTGTCGTTGCCGTTCTCGCCGTTCAGTTGCAAGCCGGTTAGTGCGGCGGTCACCAGATGCGCGTCGAGCGTGTCGGCTCCGTCGCTTCCCAGAACGACCATGTAGTCCGACGTCGCGCTGACGTAGAACGGCGTGCCGGTTGCCTTCGCGATGATGATGCGTCCGGCCGGTGTCGACGACACGTTGAACGTATCGGCCAGCGCGGTCCCTTGGACTTTCACGATGTCGGTACCGAGGTTGCCGTCGATCATGAACGACATCGTTCGCGAAGGACTTTGCACGAGGAATGTCTCGTCATCCGACGAGCCGACGATCACCACCTCGGTGACTACCGTCAGTCCGGACGCGGCAAGATTCTTCAACGTGCCGACCTTGCGAATGTCGACCGCCCCATTGATCGTCGAGACGACGTAATTGTCCGCGACGCCGTCCGTCACCGCCGTGAATCGATAAGGACCGGTGATCTGCAAATTAGTGCTGGACGATGATGACAAGCCCGACGGATCGCGGACTTCCAACCTCACTGACGTCACGCCGGAGATCACGCCTAGTGAGACCAACGTCGTCCAGGGGATGATCGGCGACGCGGTCGTGGCGTCGATGATGCCGTCACCTTTGATGTCCCACAAATAGGTCAGCGGATCACCATCGGGGTCGACCGACGCGGCTCCGATCAACGCCAGATCGGTACCCGGAGCAATCACATACGGCCCGCCGGCGTTGGCAATCGGCCTCTCGTTGATCAGCCGGATGGCGATGTTGACCGTTGCCGTGCTGCTGCTGTGTCCGACGGCATCCGTCACTTTGTAGGTGAAGGAATCCGACGCCGTCTTGGTTCCGTCGTGCGTGTAGCGGAACGAGCCGTCAGGTGCCAAAGTCAGCGAACCATGCGTCGGGTTGCTCAATTGCGTCACGGTCAACGCGTCGAACGGCAAATCGGCGTCGGTGTCGTTCGCAATGACCGACACCGCTCCGCCGATCAGCGAGAGAATCGAGCCACCCTGCGAGACCTCGGCATAGTCATTGACCGCCACCGGCGTGCTGTCGTTGACCGGAATGATCCTGATCGTGACCGTCGCTTGGCTGAACCCGCCCTGCGGATCGGTCACTTTGTAAACGAAGCTGTCGCTCTGGAATTCGTTGCCGTCATTCACATACGAAAAGGTTCCATTCAAATTGAGCGAGAGCAACCCATGTTGCGGCGGCACTGAGACCGTTGTGCTCAGCGCGCTATTGGGCGACTCCTCATCCGAGTCGTTATCCAAAACGCTGCTGGCTCCGTTCAATAGCAACGTGGCGGTTCCGCCTTCCGACACCTCAATCGTATCCGGCCGCGAAATTGGATTGTCGTTCACCGGAATGATCGTGATGTTGACGGTGCCGATCGAGTCGCGATTGAGCGCATCGTGAATGTGGTATTGGAAACTGTCCGAAGTGGTCTCGCTGCCGTCGTGAATGTATTGGAACGATCCGTTGGGATTGAGCTGCAACGTTCCGTGAATCACGGTGGTGACCGGATTCGTGTCGAAGGTCAGCGTGTCGTATGGCAAGTCGAGATCAATGTCGTTGGCCAGCAGCGACACGGCACCACCATTGACGATGCTGACAGTGCCTCCCTCAAGCACCGTGACAGGGTCCGTCACGGCAATCGGTGCGTTGTCGTTGACCGGCGTGATCTGGATGTTGACGGTGGCGATGCTGGTCAGTCCGCCGACGTCGCTGACGGTGTAGGTGAAGCTGTCAGTGAAATTCTCGGAGTCGTCGTGCTTGTACGAGAACGTCCCATCCGAATTGATTGTCAACAAACCATGCGACGGCGGCGTGTTGGTAGAGGCGGTCAGCGTGTCGAGATTGCCGAGCAAATCCGGGTCGAGGTCGTTCGTCAGGACGCTTGCTGCGCCGCCGACCAGGCTGGTGGCAGTCCCTCCTTCGGCGAGGGTGATGTAATCGTTGACTCCGGTCGGAGTCTCGTTGACGTTCGTGATCGTCACTGTCACACGTTTGACCGATTGAATCGACGTGTTGCCTGTATCAACGGCGGTGAAATCGACGAGGTACGTATCCTTGGTTTCGCGGTCAAGTGTCACTCCCGACTTGAACCGCAGCGTATTGCCGACCAACGTGAAGCTCGCGGCATCCGGCCCCCCGATCGTCGGAACCAGTGCGCTCGTCCCTAGTGCATCATTGATGACGGCGACCGTTCCCACAACGACCGGAGTCGCCGTGTTTTCGGGGATGGTATTCGGAGTCAGCGTGATGGCGACGGCCGCCTCGTTGACGTCAGTCAGTTGAATGATCAGCGGCTTGGTGAACGTCAACACGGGACCGTTGGGGCCGTTCGTATCGGTCGACGTCACGTTGACGGTGAGCGTCGGCTGTGTCTCGAAGTCCAGCAACGTCCCGACGCGGAACTGCAATTGATTGCCGGTGATTTGAAATTTGCTGCCATCGGCTCCGGCAGCGACCGACAGGGTGTTCGTGCCGAGCGCGTCGTCAGTGATCGTCAGCGTTCCGATCAGCAACGGATTCGCCGTATTGGAATTCTCGGGCAGCGTGTTGTTGGACAATGTGATGTCCGTCGGCACCTCATTCACGTCGGTCAGAGAGACTGTGAATGACTTGGTAAGAACGAACGCACCGTCTGTGGAAGTCACATCAACGGCGTATTGCTTCTTGGTCTCGAAGTCCAACGTCGTGCCGGATGTGAACTGCAATTGATTACCGACGATTTGGAAGCTGGCGGCATCTGTCCCGCTCACGGACAAAACATTCGTGCCCAGTTCGTCGTCGATGATGGTGATGTCGCCGACCGTCAACGGAGCGGCCAAGGGATTCGCCGTGCCGGTCTGCTCCGGAACCGCAGTCTGCGAGAGCAGAAGATTGGTCGGAGTTTCATTCACTTCCGTAATGTTGACGGTGGCTGTCAACTTGGAGGGAGTCGTGTCTAACGTAATCGCCGGATCATGCGCGCCGAAACCTGTCAGCGTCGCGATCACACTCTCCGTCCCCTCCAAAATCAAATCGTCGAGCACCTGGACGTCGATATCCGCAGTTATCTGGCTGGCCAGAATCGTCACCGCTCCACCCAGCGTTTTGTAATCCTTGCCGTTTTTCGCCGTCCCGCCGATCGTGTAGTTCACGACAGTGTCTGTCGGATTCGCTCGGGTTAACGTCACACGGAACTTGCCGTCGATCGGAGTTCTCTTCTCCACGCCGTCCGTGACCCTCGCGATCGACACGGTTGGATTTGCAAAAAGAATCTCCCATAGTCCCCGGCCATGAGTGCCGGCCGCAAGAATGTTCAGATTCGGGCTGTATTCCAAGCTTACGACTTGAGTGAAAGGCAATCCTGTTTGGAAGACGAACCAATTCAACCCCCCGTTGGTGGAACCATAAACGCCAACGTCAGTCCCGGCGACCAATGTCGTCACGCCAGCGACTCGGATGACCGCCAAACTATTGACTGGAACGTCAGGCAGATCGCCGCTGATATCGCTCCAGACTCCGCGATTGTATTCGCGCACATGTCCGGCCGAACTACCTGTGAATTCTGCGATCGCAAAGTACGCGATCTGATCGTCCACCGGGTCAACCTGAATATCGCGGACGGAGCCACTGCCGGGAATTGATAGATCGGTCCAGTTCGTGGCTCCGCCATCAGTTGTCTGGAAGACCTTTCCACCACCCAGCGCCGCGTACATGGTATTGCCGTTGCTCTTGGCGATCGCGAGCGCATCGATCGAAGAGTTGAAGGTCTGGCTCTTGGCCGACCAAGTATCCATCCGATTGGTCGTCAAACTCACGACGTCGGTACCGAAGATCAAACGTGACGAGTTCGAGGGATCCATCACATACGGTGGATAGAAATTGGCCTTACTGGGATTGGTGATGCCAGCCGACTTACCAACCCACGTCACACCACCGTCGTCAGAGCGTTCCGGACTTGCGTTGAAGAATGTGTGATAGATGGTCAGCGGATTGGACTGGTCCACTCGGACAAAGCCGCCATCGCCTCCCTGAATCCGATTCCAGCCAAGCGAGTCGTTGAATTTTTCAGTGCCGTTGTCTTGGCTACCGCCATAGGCAATGTTCGGATTGGTCGGATCAAGTGCAATCCCCGTAAACTGGATGGTGCCTAGATTGCCATTGAGATCGTCCCAGGCCAAGCTCGCCGGGAGCGGATTTTTGAGTCGGAAAATACCACCGTCATTACCATCTAAGAACTTTCCATTTGCATCGAAAGCGGTTGCATGGTGGTCTGTATGGGGGCCGATCGTGCCGTCAGACGTAATCGGTGACCACGTCAAACCGCCGTCGCGCGTCTCGACCATCCCCTTACTGCCGCCATTGTCCGAGCCGCCGGCGTACACAACTTGGCTGTTCGCGGGATCGACCGCCAAGGTCGTGTCGTACCAGCCCTGGCCGTACCCATTTGCTGCACCCAAGTAGTTCGGCGTAGTACTCGTTTGATCGTTGACCGTCGGCGAACCTGCACTCGGGTTGACCACTTGATACATCTTGTAAAGTTGACCATTCCCCGCGTCGGGAATGGAGACGTAGAGATCAACACCGTCTTTTGAAAGCGCTAACGCGATTCGTCCAATTTTGGAGTCACTCACACCAGTTGGGAGCCCCGCCAATAAGCTGAATGACCCTGAAGCGCCGCCCGTGGTGGACCGGTACACTCCATTGGCGCTGGAACCGAAAGAAGAGCCAACGGCCATATAAACGTTGTTGCTGTTGTTGGGATCGATGACGATGTCTGACGGTTCGTCGAAGTTTCCCAATGATGGTGTCACATTGGTCCACGTTGCCCCAAAGTCGATGGACTTCCAGGCTCCCGTGCTGCCCAAACTGCCGTTCACGGCCAGATCATTTACCAGGGCGAACACAATGTTGTCCTTCCCCACGGCCGGATTCACGACGATTTTGGCAATGGTCTTGCGATCAAAGGCACCACCGTTGTCGATCAATGTCCAACTCGTTCCGCCAGTGGTCGATTTGAGAATGCCACGGCCGTAAAACGAGTCGCCGGAGTTGTTGGCCTCGCCGGTGCCCACATAAACGATCTGCGAGTTTTGCGGATCGACCGCAATCGCTCCAGAGAATAATGGCACCGGTTTCCCTAAACCATCAGTGACATTGTCGGTCAGGGGTTGCCAAGTCGTCCCGCCGTCGAGTGTCTTCCACGCGCCGCCACCCGCTGCCGCGACGTAGATCTTGTTCGGATCCGTCGCATCGGCTGCGATTCCCGTAATCCGCCCCGAGACCGGAGCACCTCCGGGAGTCTGGCCGTTGGTGATCGGTGCTGGTCCGAGCGCCGTCCAATGATCGGCGGCGAGTGGATAGGTGGTTGACAGGACCAGCCGCTCCTCCAATCGCTCAATCTCCACGGCTCGTGGACACCAAGCGGTACGGCGATCCATTCCTGTGTGACGTTGGCACTCTCGACGGCGAACCGAACAAAACGAAGACAGCCAAGTCGAAAACAGCATCAGCCTACTCCCACCAAGATCGAACCGGATCCGTGCCGACGATTGCGTGGCCCGCGACGCCGGAGAAACGTGCGTGACATCCCACCAACCGCGCGGACACGCCGCAAGTCCAAATACCTCGGCATCGCTGGAACTTGTCGACGTTTTTCCCTGGCGACCGAATGACAGTGGGTGCCACGCGGTCTGTTCTCTGACCAAGAATCCGCGGAAGTTCAGGGCCGCGATTTCAGTCAAATCGGTGGCGTCCTTTTCAAGGCCGGACGCCCTTCCTAGATTTGCCGCAGAATTTCAGTTCCCGACGCAAAAAACGGCCAATGTGTATCGGCTCGCGGCGCGGGATTTTCCCCAGAAAAGAGGACAGCCATGAAACGGCAATGGTGGATGTTGGCGGTGGTCGCAGTGGTCTCGTGCGTCGCGGTGGTCGGCTTGCAGGCCGAAGACAAAAAGGATGGAGAAGGCTGGGTCAGCCTCTTCAACGGTAAAGACCTCTTCGGCTGGAAGAAGAACGAAGACGGCAAGTTCGAGGTCGTCGACGGCACGATCAAAGTCAGCGGCAAGCGAGCTCATCTCTTCACCGAAAAGGAATTCAAAAACTTCGAGTACAAGGTCGAGTGCAAGACGACCAAGGGGAGCAACTCCGGTTTGTACTTCCACACGAAGTTCCAAGAGGACGGCTGGCCGGCGTTGGGTTATGAGGCTCAGGTCAACGTGACGCACACCGACAAGATCAAGACCGGCAGCCTGTACGGCGTGAAGAACGTCGAAGAGGTCGAAGTCAAAGACGATGAGTGGTACGAGACCTACATCAAAGTGGTCGGCCGGCACATCACCATCAAGATCAACGGCAAGACGACCGTCGATTGGGAGCAGCCGGAAGACTTCAAAGACAAACAATTCCCCGGCCGCAAGAACAGCTCCGGCTCATTCGCGATTCAAGCTCACGATCCGAACAGCGTCTGCTACTTCCGCAACATCCGC
>JAYVQJ010000495.1:0-7660 GCA_043777235.1 Planctomycetia bacterium | reverse complement strand
GGCGTTTTTTTGCAGGAACTCGTCTCGCCAGCGGTAGTGGTCGAGCAAAGTTGTGGTGTCTCGGCCAAGCAGGTGATACGCGAGATGGATGGCTTCGATCGTCGCAAGTCCGGCGGCTGGGTCATCGAAGATCTTGGACACTCGCGGGTACGCGGTTTGACACGGCGGTAGGCTGCGGACGGGCAGGTGCGCGTATTTCTTTTCCATGCGTTCGGCGAGTCGCCAGGTGCCGTCGATGACGAGCAGTCCGCTGTTTCGATCCGCTTCGCTGAGCAGCGGCCCACCGATGCCGAGCCGGACGTAGCCTTCGAGTGATTCCGGGCCGTCGACGGGGTAGGTCCAGAAGACGAACTCGTCTCGCTCACGCAGCGGTTCGACCGAGCATTTGCTGCGGTTCTCGCGGCGGTGGACGACGATGATCGTGGGGGGATGGTTCGGCACGAGACGTTTCGTTTTTGGCGATGATACTAACCCGAAGCGTCAGCGAGGACGGTCGCTTCAACCATAAAGCCGGAGCAAGCGATCGAAGGTCTGTGAAGCGTTCGCCCTCGCTGACGCTTCGGGTTCGTTTGTTGGACGAAGGACTCATTCCATGCTGAGCCGCGTGGCTGATTCCGTGTTCTGGCTGAGCCGCTATGTCGAGCGGGCGGAGAACGTCGCGCGGTTTCTCGACGTCAACATGCACATGACGCTCGATCTGGGCGACAGCATCAGCCAGCAGTGGGAACCGCTCGTTGCCACCACCGGCGATCACGGTGAGTTTGCTGAGAAATACGGCTCGGTGACCCGCGACAGCGTTTGGCAGTTCCTCACCTTCGACCATAAGAACTCGAACTCGATTGTGTCCTGCTTGTACTCCGCCCGCGAGAACGCATGGACGATTCGCGGCAGCTTGCCGTCGGAGGTGTGGGAAGAGCTCAACAAGTTCTACCTCTTCGTGCGCAGTGCTGACGTTGCCAACGCTCTGGAGAACGCGAACCAATTTCTGAGCGAGGTCAAACGGTACAGCCAATTGCTGGTCGGCATCATGGACTCGCTGATGTCGCGCAACGAAGCGTGGCACTTCGGCCGCATGGGCCGCAACCTCGAACGAGCCGACAAGACGAGCCGCATTCTCGACGTGAAGTATTTCATTCTGCTGCCGATCACGACCGAAGTCGGCACGCCGCTGGATTTGATCCAGTGGTCCGCGCTGCTCAAGTCGGCGAGCGCTCTCGAAATGTACCGTCGATTGCGCGGCCGCATTGCTCCCGAACATGTCGTTGGATTTCTGATGCTCGACCGCGATTTCCCACGCTCGGTTCGTTACTGCCTAAGTCGCGCCGAGGAATCCCTGCGAGCCATCACCGGTTCGCCGCAAGGAACGTTTCAATTTCGAGCCGAAAAACTGCTCGGCCAATTGCGTTCGGAGTTCGAGTTCACGCAATCTTCGGACATCATCCAAGCTGGCCTGCACGAGTTCATCGACCGCTTCCAACTCAGCCTGAACGAGGTCGACGCCGCAATCTTCGACCGCTTCTTCGCCACGCAACCAGTCACTAACGGCGGCGGACAAACCCAGTCGCAATCACAAACGTAGTCCGGTCATTCCATGACCGGAATTCGAACGTAGACCGGTCACTCCGTGACCGGAATTCGAGTCACGGAGTGACTCGTCTACTTTCCTGCGGCTCCTTTCAATTCGCCTCCCCATCGCTCCACGCTCGCGCTTCGCCGTCGTCTTCAATCTCGACGCGAATCATCTGCGGATGACAACAGACCGGGCAGTCTTCGACGAACTCTTGCGACTCACCGGCCGAGCGGTCGATCGGGATGACAATCTCTTCGCCGCAGTTGTCGCAAATGTACGACGCTTCGACGGTCGCCTCACGGCGTTTGCGGCGTTTGCGGCGGCGCTTCACGATGGCTCCTTCTCGTCCTTGCGGCCCCAAAACGCCAGGATCGTCAGCAGCGAGATCAGCGGCAATACGCCGATCACCGCAAACAAATACGGGCGAGCCGACGGATGCGTCTTGAACGCACTCCCCACGGCCGGATGCACGAAGAATTGAATCAGCCACGACGAGAAGCTCAGCACGCCACTGACTCGGCCTTGATACTTCGCCGACAGATCTTGATTCAACGAGTAATAAACCGGAAACACACCGAGTGCTCCGATGCCGATCACCAGCCAACTTCCCAGGTACAACCAACCGGCCGGCAGGAACGCCGTCGGAATCAACAGCGCGACCAACAGCGAACAACCCGTGAAGACGGCGATTCGCGCGCGATGCACGTTCCAGCCGTTCGTGATGAATCGCCCGACGAGCCAACCGGCTCCGATGCTGCCAATCAACGTCGTCGCGTGAAACACCAATGTGAAGTACTGCACGAACTCCTTCTCGTAGCCCTTCTCTTCTCGCAAAGTGTCCGACTGCCACACGCGGATGAATTGCCACGTCGTGTTGATCGAGATCGTCGTCACGACCAGCACCCACCAACGGCGCGAAACCATGATGTCCCACCACGACACTTGCTCGCTGATCGGCCGATCGGTTCCCGCTCCGGAGGACGTTTCGTCGGTCGCGATGACGGCACGTTGCAGGTCGGAACTGCGAATCGTCAGCAACCAGCAGACGACCCACGGCAGACTGAGGATTCCCGTCAGCACGAACGACAGCCGCCACTGAGCCGGGTCGTACCGATGCACCGCCACGATCAGGAGCGGAGTCAAAACCGAACCGACCGCCGTTCCGCTTTGCAGCAGACTGTTTCCCCAAGTTCGCAGAGCCGGCTTGAAGAGTCGCTGTGTCGTTCGCAACGCACACGGCCAATGCCCGGCCTCGAACAGTCCCAGAGCGAACCGGCTGAGGCCGAGTCCCTCCACAGTTTCAACCCACGCGGACGACGCACCCGCCAGCGCCCACGAGAGCATCACCACCGGATACAACCAACGCACGCTGACGAAGTCCGCGAGAAAACCAAACAGCAGTCCTCCGCACGCGAAGCCCAAACCGAAATATCCTTCGACGTGCCCGTACCCATCCGCACCGAAGGCGGCTTTGATCTCGACCGAGTTCTGCGTGAACGGCATTCGGCAGGCGTAATTGATCAGCGACGCGAACAGCAGAATCCCACAGACAACGTACAGCCGAGTTCTCGACAGATCGGAATCGTCGCGCGTTGTCGTGCTCATTTCGCGGCCTTAGTCTTTCCAGAAAAGTAACCCGAAGCGTAAGCGAGGGAATTGGGAAATCCAGCGTGCCATCGCCCCTCGCTCACGCTTCGGGTTATTTTTGAATTCGCGTGAAAGCGACAGACTAAGACCGAGCCTTCGCTCTGACAAACGGTGACGCATGGCAGACGTGTTCGATGTGATCGTGTTGGGAGTCGGTGGCTTCGGCAGCGGAGCGGCGTACCATCTCGCGCGGCGCGGTTTGCGAGTGCTCGGCCTCGACCGCTTCGGCCCGGTTCACGACCGAGGCAGCTCGCACGGCGAGACGCGAATCATCCGCAAGGCGTACTTCGAGCACCCCGACTACGTCCCGCTGCTGCTCCGAGCCTACGACCTGTGGGCGGATCTCGAAGCGGAAACGAAACACCAATTGTTTTGGCCGTGCGGCTTGATGCTCACGGGACTGCCCGACAGCGAAGCGATCTCCGGTGCGCGACTTTCCGCGGATCAACATGCCCTGACGATTGAGAATCTTTCCGCCTCCGAAGCCGTGAAACGTTGGCCCGGATTTCGGGTGCCGGAAACATTCGATGTCGTCTTTGAACCCGACGCCGGATTCTTGAAAGTCGAAGACTGCGTGCGCACGCATCTCGATCGCGCCGCCGATTGCGGCGCGACGCTGCTCTTCGACGAACCGGTCGTTTCGTGGTCGAGCACCGGCCGCGAAGTTCGCGTGCGAACGGCAACCCGCGAGTTCGCCGCCGCGTCTTTGATCATCACCGCTGGACCGTGGGCATCATCGGTGATGTCTGATCTCAAGCTCCCGTTGCAAGTTCTTCGCAAACCGGTCTTCTGGCACGAGACGACTTCGCCGGCCTACAACCTCGACGCACCGATGCCGACGTTTTATTTCGAGATGTCATCGTCGCGAACCTATTACGGCTTCCCTTCGCTCGACGGCCAAGTCCTCAAGGTCGCTCAGCATTCCGGCGGCGAACTCGTCGCCGATCCGTTGCTCGTTGATCGACAACTTTACGACGCCGACGTGCGACCGGTTTCCGAGTTCTTGCAAGCCTGTCTGCCGAGCGTTCGCTCGCAACCGGCAAAGCATTCCGTCTGCATGTACACAGTCACGCCCGACCGGCACTTCGTTGTCGATCGGCACCCGGAGTTTCCCAACGTCGTGATCGGTTGCGGTTTCTCCGGCCACGGATTCAAGTTCACCTCCGTGCTCGGGGAAGCGCTGGCCGAGTTAGCCGCGGACGGTCGCACGGAATTGCCAATCGACTTCCTTAACCTCAGCCGACTGTCCGGCCGTAAGCCGTAAGCCGTAGGCCGAAAGCCGATGGCCGTTATTCTTTTTCGGAGTAGCGAAATCGGCCAACGGATTTCGGCTCACGGCCATCGGACGGATAAAGCGACGACCTCAAACTTTGGAGACACCACGATGCTTCGTTGCTGTTGGATTTGGTCATTCTCACTCGCCGTGATTGCCATGTTCTCCGGATCGGCGGACGCACAAGACGCCGCATGGAAAGCGGGCTTCGCGCGAGTCGTCATCACTCCTGAAAAGCCGATGTGGATGAGCGGCTACGGCGGCCGGACTCACGCCGCCGAGGGGAAGGTTCACGACTTGTACGCTCGCGCGGCCGCGTTGCAGGACGCGAGCGGGCATCGCGTCGTGATGGTGTCGCTCGACTTGATCGGTGTGCCGAAGGTCATGGCCGAACGAGTCTCCGCCGCCGCGAAGGCCAAGCACAAATTGGAGCGAGCCGACCTCATGTTTTGTTGCTCGCACACGCACTGCGGGCCGGCGCTCGATCAAACGCTCACGCACATGCTCGACATGAAGGATGAGGACTGGCAGCAGGTCATGGCCAATCAGAAATGGCTCGACGCCCGCGTGACTGAAGCGATCGACACCGCGATGGCCGATCTCAAGTCGGCCCGCTTGGCCACAAGCATCGGCAACTGCGGCTTCGCCTCGAATCGCCGACCGCCGATCGGGACCGGCCCCATCGACCACGACGTACCGGTGTTGCGAATCCTCTCCGCTGACGGCTCGCAACTGCGCGGCGTGATCTTCGGCTACGCCTGCCACAACACAGTGCTCGGCTTCTATCAATGGTGTGGCGACTACGCCGGCTTCGCTCAGTTGTATTTGGAAGAGCGACATCCCGGCGCGACCGCGTTGTTCTTTAGCGGCTGCGGTGCCGATCAAAACCCGCTGCCGCGCCGCAAAGTGGAACTCGCCGAACAATACGGGCGAATGCTGGCTCTCTCGGTCGATAAGGCCACGGCCGGAGAGATGTCTCCCGTCACCGGCGCGGTCACGACTCGATTCAAAGAAATCCCGTTGGAGTTCTCTGTCATCCCGTCGCGCGAGGAACTGCTGAAGACGGCCGAGTCCTCCGATCGCTACCAGCGCACGCGAGCGAAACTGTTCCTCAAAGACCTCGACGCCGGCAAGCCGCTCTCGCCGACGTACCCGTACCCGGTGCAAGTCTGGAAACTTGGCGGAGTGAACTGGGTCGCGCTCGGCGGCGAGGTCGTCGTTGATTACTCGCTCCGTCTGAAACGCGAACTCGGCCCCGGCCCGACTTGGATCACCGGTTACGCCAACGACGTCATGGCCTACATCCCCTCCGAGCGAGTCCTGACCGAAGGAGGCTACGAAGGAGACACGTCCATGATCGTCTACATGCAGCCGTCAAAATGGAAAGTGGGCCTCGAAGATCAGATCGTCAAGATGGTCCAAGAACTCGCGCAGCCGTGACGGCCGTGTCCTTTTCGCGTGGCCATTGCCATGCGAAATCGGCATACTGGCCGACGTTGATTTCTGATCTCGGAGCAAATGCCATGAAAACGACCCGCAATGGCCGCCACGAAAAAAACGGACACTCCAGCCTCGAAGAACGAGTCGCGTTGCTGGAGGCCGAGGTCGCCCGCTTGAAGCTGGCTCCGGTCACTGTCAGTGGCTTTGAAGCTATGGTCGGTAGTCAGGCCGGAAATCCGTTCTTTGAGCAAGTCGTCTCCGAAATGCAACGACATCGAAAGGACGAATATGCTCAAGCGAAGGCTCAGGCCCGAACGGCTTGTAAGTCCAACGCCAAGCGTCGAGCGGTTGGAGCCAAGTGATTGCTCATGTTGGTCATCCTCGACACGAACATCGTTTCCTTGTTGCAACGGCGCGTTCAACCTGCGACGGACCGGATTCTGGCAAACCTGCGACTGGTTCCGATTCACGAACAATGGACGACGGTGGTCACTTTCCAAGAACAGACGCGAGGTTGGTTGGCGGAAATTCATCGTGCCCGCAATGACGATCAGCTTCTTTGGGCTTACCGTTCATTGTCAGAAATGCTCGACAAACTCCGGAAATTGAATGTGTTTCCCTTCGATGAAGTCGCGCTGATGACCTTTCGCGAATTGAAATCACAGAAGCTGGGAGTCGGCACGCACGATCTGCGAATCGCGTCGATCGCATTGGCTCGCGGTGCGAAGGTCATCACTCAGAACGTGCGCGACTTCGGGCGAGTTCCGGGGCTGTTGGTCGAGGATTGGACGGTCTGATTCATGCCGATGGAATTCTTCGCCAAAGTGAGTGTCTTCTGCTTCTTCGCCAGTTACTGGGTGGCGTTTGGAGTCGACCTCGCGCGGCTGGTGAAGCGCTGGCCGGTCGCGAGATGGCTCGGTCTGGCATTCGGCGTCGCGGGGTTTGTCGCTCAGACGGGATACTTGTTGATCCGCGGTCGGCAAGAGAATCTGCCGCCGTTGCTGAGTTCCCCGCACGACTGGTTGTTGGTCCTGGCGTGGATCATCGTGCTGCTCTACTTGTTTCTGACGTGGGCTGATCGCGAGCTGGCGGTCGGGTTATTTTTGCTGCCGGTCGTCTTGCTGTTCGTCGCGGCGTCGTACTTCGTCAGCAAGCAACCGAACTCGCTGATCGCCGGGTCGCGAGGATTGGCGATGTTGCACGCGTCGTTGCTGGTCGTCGGCATCGCGGGGGTTGTTGGCGGATTCATGCTGAGCCTGATGTATGTCGTCCAACATCGGCGGCTGAAGCAACATCACGCTTCGCAACCAGGTGTCGCACTGCCGAGCCTTTCCCGACTCGCACGCTGGAACTGGTGGGCCGTCGTCATCAGCGTGCCGTTGCTGACGCTCGGATTGGGAAGCGGCGTCGCGTTGGGTCTGAAGTCGCAAAAGGCCGGAGCCGCATTGTCGTTCTCCGATCCCGTCGTGATCGGACACAGCGTCGTGTGGCTGACAATGATGTCGCTGTTCGTGTGGCTGCTGACAACGCGCCGCTCGACCGGCAAACAAGTCGCTGCACTCACTCTCTGGGCCGGCGGATTTCTGCTGGTGATTCTGATCGGCTTGCAAGTGCTTTCCGGCGGAGGACTGTCGTCGTTTCATAGCGGAGCGAAAGTGTCAGAAAGTAACCCGAAGCGTGAGCGAGGGCGGGCGCTCGCTCGACGGGATTCGCAACAAAGCGTTGTGATG
>JAYVQJ010000494.1:0-2002 GCA_043777235.1 Planctomycetia bacterium | reverse complement strand
GCGAAGCTCGGTATCGGTGGGTTTGCGGCTCAGAATGTATCGGTAAGCCAATTCGATCGCCGCACGCCGGTCAGCACCCACTTGGTTCTCAATCCGTTCGGCCAGCCGACGAGCCGCGACGACCGAGTCATCCGCGTTGAGCAATAACAACGCCTGCGGCGCGATCGTCGAGACATTGCGGCGTGAGCAACTCAAGTTGCCGTCCGGTTTGTCGAACGCCTCGAAGATCGGATAACGCAGATTCCGCCGAGCGAACAAATACACGCTGCGACGACGATGCTGTTCAACCTCCGGCGTCACCGGCCATTGGCTTCTCAACAACGTGCGCACCAGCTCGTCCGGCAATGGCGGACGGAAGCCGGGACCGCCCGGTTGTCGATTGAGGTCTCCGCTGGAAGCCAGCAACGCGTCGCGAATCGCTTCGCCATCGAGTCTTCGGCGAGGGAAGGAAGCGAGTACCGAGTTCCGAGTACCGAGTTCCGAGTGCGCGACAGAAGCAACCGTCTTTCCCAACTCGGAACTCGGTACTCGGAACTCGGAACTTTTCATCCGATACACGCTCGACGTCACGATCAGCCGCTGCAGCCGCTTGCGGCTCCAATCGATTCGCGGTAACTCCGTTGCCAGCCAATCGAGCAATTCAGAATTCGTCGGTGACGTTCCCATCACGCCGAAGTCGCTCGACGAGGCGACCAAGCCAGTGCCGAAGTGTCCTTGCCAGATGCGATTGACGAGCACGCGAGTCGCCAGCGGGTTGTCGGCGCGAGTCACCCAGTTCGCGAGTGCCATGCGACGACCACTGCTCTTCGCGTCATCGGCCGGCGCAAGCACCGCGTCGTTTGACGGATTCGCGATGCGCGGAAACGCGGCCTGCACGATCGGGCCAGGACGACGGAAGTCGCCGCGCTCGAACAGGCGGCTGATCGGAATCTTCGCGGACTTCTCACGCATCACTTGGCCGAGTTGCGGATGCGTGTCGAACAGCGATTCGACATCGAAGCAGGCGCGCAGGCGATAGAAGTCAGCTTGGCTGATCGGATCGTACTTGTGGTCGTGGCACGCCGCGCAGCCCATCTGCAAGCCGAGGAACACCGAGCCGACCGTCGCGGTCATGTCGTTGAGGAACGTGTGCCGCCGCTCTTCTTGCAGGTTGATGTCGGGCATGTCCGGCCCGCAGAAGAGGAAGCCGGTCGCGATCAGCGCGGAGTCGTCGTCGGGCCGCAGTTCATCGCCGGCCAACTGCAACGCGATGAACTCGTTGAGCGGCACGTCGCGGTTGTGAGCGTCGATCACCCAATCCCGAAACCGCCACGCATTCGGCCGCACATGATCGTGCTCGAACCCATCGGTCTCGGCGAAGCGAGCGACATCCAACCAATGCTGAGCCCACCGCTCCCCGTAACTCGGCGACGCCAGCAACCGGTCCACCAACCGCTCGTACCAATCGGGCGATTCGTCGGCGAAGACTTCGTCCTGAAGCTCAATGCTCGGCGGCAACCCCGTCAGATCAAAGCAGAGCCGCCGGAGCAGCGTCGCCCGATCCGCCTCCCGCGCCGGAGTCAGCTTTTCCTTTTCCAGCCGAGCCAGAATGAACCGATCAATCGCCGTGCGACACCACTCCCCATTTTGGATGACCGGAAGCACCGGCCGGCTCAGCGGCTGAAACGCCCAATGCCCACGCTCTGAATCGGTGATCGGCAGCTCGGCTGGACCGTTCTCAGCGAACAACGAGCCGGAAGCCAACAGAACAGCGAGAGCCGCAATGATCCGACTCGCAATTAACGGCGATGAACGCATGATCGAGGATAACTCAAATGTGAAAAGTTTGGATTACAGAGTCAGGCGTCAACGATGGTAAGACACAGCCGAGCGATCACCCAACGGAGTTCGTCCTGATTACACCAGTATTCGTCGATCTCACCATACTTTTGGTAGCGAGACTGATTGAAGCCGTCTTCAATGTCGTTGTAGTAGATGCACCACTCACCAATGATTGCAACAA
>JAYVQJ010000493.1:0-2002 GCA_043777235.1 Planctomycetia bacterium | reverse complement strand
TCGACCGCACCCTACGACTGACAAACGAGCCAGGCATGTCTCAATACTGCCGGCGTTGCCGAGACGACGGGATGTTGAGCTTCTTGCGGTACTTCGTGACCGTGCGGCGGGCGAGGTTGTAGCCCAGCTTCAACATCTCCTTGACGAGATCATCGTCGCTGAGCGGCTCGTCTTTATTTTCCTTGTCGATGACCTCTTGCAGCTTGAGACGGACGACGGCCCAGGCGACATCATCCTCGCCATCTTCGGTTTTCGTGCCGCCGCCAAAGAAGCGTTTCAGTGGAAACAGGCCGCGCGGAGTTTGAATCCACTTGTCATCGACGGCTCGCGAGACGGTCGTGACATGCACATGGACGACGTCCGCGATCTGCTGCATCTTCAGCGGAGCGATGAACTCCGGGCCTTTGTCGAGGAACTCGGTCTGCCGATCGACGATCGCCTGAGCGACTCGCTTGAGCGTGTTGTGGCGTTGCTCGATGGATTCGATCAGCCACTTGGCCGATTCGATTTTGCGTTTGATGAATTCCTTCGTCGTCGCGTCGCAGCCATTGCGGAGCATCTCGATGTACTTGCGGCTGATCCGCAGTTCGGGCAAGTTGTTCCGCGAGAGTCGCACGACGTACTGGTTGTGATCGTCCTGTTCGAGGATCACGTCGGGAGTCACGGCCTGAGCCTGGACGTGTCGAAAGCGGCGGCCGGGATGCGGATTGAGGTGCTCGCGCATTTCCTCGCGAGCCATCTTGATCGTGTCGATCGAGTAGCCCGTCTTGCGTTCGATGACCGGCAAGCGGTTCTCGGCCAAGTCCTCGAAGTGCGACGTGATGATTGTGATCACGACGTCTCGCAGCGGCATGTCGTCAGTGACTTGCAGCAGCAGGCACTCTTTCACGTCGCGAGCCCCGACGCCGGGCGGGTCGAGTTTTTGGATGAGCTGCAAAATCTTCTGTGCGTCGTCATTCGAGACCTGCGTGCCGAAGACCTGAGCGACTTCCGCCAGCGAAGTTTGCAATCGGCCGTCGGCATCGAGGTTGTAGATCAGGTAATCGCCGAACTCGCGCCACGCCGGCGGCACATCGTAAAAGTGGAATTGTTCGAGCAGATGCTCGGTCAGCGTCGGCTCGTCTTCCTGGATGCTGGCCATCTGGTCGAGATGACGTTCATCATTCTCGGCCATGCGGCCGGCCGAGGGACGCGATTCGTAATTGAAGCTGTCGTCGTTCCAGTTCTCGTGCATCTCGACGAGACGCTCGAAATCCGCCTCGTTGTTACTGTTGTCTTCGACCTTCAGCTCGCGAGCTTCGATCGGTGTGTCGGTCGCCTCTTCCTTGGCTTTGGTGATTTCAATTTGCCGTTCGGTTTGAGACTCCGTGTCGAGGTCCGGACCAGCGAGCAGCGTCGGGTTCTCGCTCATCTCTTGGTCGATGCGCTCCTGCAACTCCATGAGCGGAAGCTGCAGAATCTCCATCGACTGGATCATCCGCGGTGCCAGCTTCATCTGTTGGCTCATCCGCATCTGTTGTGAGAAGTTCATCTGCATGACGGAGACACTCTTGCCAAGACTAACCCGAAGCGTCAGCGAGGGCGAACGCTTCTGAAACTACCCAGTTCGCAAGTCTCTCGGAGCGCCCGCCCTCGCTGACGCTTCGGGTTAGTTCACATAAACCGCAATCAACGAACCTTTCAAAAGCTCTGCCGGCCGCGCATGGCATCGGCCAGCATTTCTTTGTTGGCGAACTCTAGCACACTGCCGGTGGCGATCCCGCGAGCGAGCCGCGTGATCTTCACCGGATCGTTGGAAAGGACGTTGGAAATAAACAACGCGGTGCCATCACCCTCAAGAGTCGGATTTGTGGCCATCACCAACTCGGTGACGCCGTCGCGACGAATGCGTCGAACGAGCGCGTCGATCGTGAGCTGCTCCGGCCCGATTCCCTCCAGCGGCGAGAGGCGTCCTTGCAGAACGTGATAGACACCTTCGAAGGCGTGTGACCCTTCGATGACC
>JAYVQJ010000492.1:0-7682 GCA_043777235.1 Planctomycetia bacterium | reverse complement strand
TTCTTGTGGCTCGACGAAATCGTCGAACTGACCGAGTCACGCATTCATGCGCGCAAGATGCTGTCGCACGACCTGCCCGTCTTCGCCGGACATTATCCGAGCTTCCCGGTCTTCCCCGGAGTGCTGCAACTCGAAGCCGCGATGCAGGCCGGAGCAGTTTTAATCGCCAAAACAACAACGATGGTTCCCGGCAAAGTTCCGGTGGCGACACGAATCAACAACGTCCAATTCCGTCGCATGGTTCGACCGGGCGAGACGCTCGACATCGAAGTCACTCTGACCGAGAAGATGTCAAACGCGTTCTTTCTGACCGGCAAAGTTTCGGTCGGCGGGCAAGTGACCGTGCGGTTCGAGTTCGCGTGCGCCGCCGCGGAAGTCAACACGCCGTAGGAACGGGGCCGCGTCGTCAGGCGCTCAACCGACAAAGCGTTGATGGCCGGTGGCATCGAATTCGGCGAGTGTTTGCGTGAGTTCCTGTTGGATCGTGGCGAGGCGCGTGATGTCGGTGATCTTTTTCCTCTCGCGATCGGTGACGTAGAAAACGTCAAGCACCTGGTCGAGATGCGTCGCGATCTTGGCCAGCTCGATCGAGAGGTCCAGACGGTAAATCGCTCGGCTGATCGTGTAGAGCAAACCAGGACGATCGTGCGTGAAGACGCAGACGATGTTGCAGCGATCGGACGAATCGTTGTCGATCGTCACTCGGTTCGACAGGTCGCTGATCGGAACTTTGGCGCTCTTCCAACTGAAACGTCGCGAGCGTTGGAACATCTCATCGACTTTGAACTCCTTGCGGAGTACTTGGCAGATCGCTTGACCGACTTCGTCCATGCGGTGTTGCGGAATCTGACCTTTGAAGTCGGTGTCGCGGACGTTGAAGACGTCGACCACGATACCGTCCGTCGTTGTGCAAATCTGAGCGGTGAGAATCTCCAAACGCTGCGACGTCAGTGTGCCGGCGATGCGGTGAAAACAGCCGGCGGAGTTTTGTTTGTCGAGCACAATGCGATATTCGACGGTGTCGGTCTCGGTGTCTTGCTTCCCCTCGACGACGATCTCGCCCGGCTGCAAGCGGCGGATGATTTCCAAGTCGGAGGCGATGCGATTGCGCGGAGTTCCCAGCAGATAATGCGCGGGAAATTGCATCAAATGCTGGTCGAGCCAAACAGCAAGCTGATCGCGTTGCTCGTCGGTTGCGCTCTCGGAGACCAGTTTTTTCGCGACGTGTTCGCGGACTTTGCACAGCCGTTCCTCTTCCAGAAATTTCGGATGCTTGCCGCTGAGGATCAGCATCGACCGATCGTACAGATCGGTGAGCAATCCTGATTTCCAATCGTTCCAAATGCCGGGACCGACAGCGGAGATGTCGGCGACCGTCAGCACGTAAAGCATCGTCAGCGCTTCCGGGCTACCGGCCATGTGGCTGAATCGGGCCAGTTCGCCGGGGTCCGCGATGTCGTGCCGAAACGCGACGTCTGCCATGACCAGATGCTTGTGAATCAGGAACATCAGCAATTGCCGGTGAGCTTCCGGCAGTCCCAGTCGCACGGCGATGCGCTCGGCGATATCGCGGCCGAGTTCGCTGTGATCCTCGATGCCTCCCTTGCCGACGTCGTGCAACAACATCGCCAGATGCAGGACGTGTTTCAGCTTGATGTCGTGATACGCGGCACCGACCGGCCCCGCTTCCTCCTCGAACGATTCGATGATCGACATCGCTCGCAGTGTGTGCTCATCAACGGTGTAGCTGTGATACGCATTGAATTGCAGCAGGCAGCGGACGCGCGAAAACTCCGGCAGCACGAGCTCCAAAACTCCGGTCTCGTACATGGCTCGCAGAGTCGTGGCCAGACGCCCTCGCTGCCTGAGGATTTCCAAGAAGAGCCGCGACGATTCCGCATCCACCAAGGCGCTGATTTTTGGCAGCGCGAGCCGAATCCGTTCCAGCACGCGCGGCGCGACCGCGACCTTTTGGCGAGCCGCCGTCAGAAACAATCGCAAGATGTTGTGCAGATCGCCGCACACGAAATCGAGCTTCCGATTCGTGACATCCAATCGAGACGGGCCGATCAGGAAATGTCCGTCCTGTCGCCGTACCAGCAAGCGATCGAGCAGCCACTCGGTCCATGTCGGCCGGCGTTGCCGTGCGATGAATCGGGACACGATGCTGGAGATCGCCGTCGTGTGCAGGAAGTAGTCCTGCATGAAACGCTCGACCGGAATTTGCGCCGGCAGCGCCTCGATGCCCCGTTCGGTCGCGATCCGCAATTGCTCGTCGCGAGTCAACATGTCCTGCGGTTTTCCGGCGACGAAGTGCAAGTCCAGCCGGATCTTCATCAGGAATTCCTGAGCGGTGATCAACTTGCGAGCATCCTCGCCCGACAAACCACCGTTCAATCGCAACGAGTCGATGTCGGGTGAGCCGTAACAGGCGAAGCCGATCCAGCGGAGCAGATGCAGATCGCGCAAGCCGCCGCGCGAGGTCTTGATGTCTGGCTCCAATTGCTGAGTCGCACCGCCGTGTTTGTCGAGTTCTTCGCCTCGGTTGGCGATCGCGGACTCGAAGAACGCTCGCCAGCGAGAACGGACAACCCGTCGCTCGAACTTCCGTTTCAAGCTGGCGACCAATTCGTTCGATCCCCACAGCGACTGCATTTCGAGCAGCGAGGTCGCAACCGTCGAGTCCTCGATCGCGATCGCGATCGCTTCGTTCGGAGTTCGCACGCTGCGACCCAACTCAAGCTGTGAGTCGTACAAACTGTGCAGACAGCGATTCGTGACGTGCTTGAATTCGTGACTGACCGACGGCTCGTGCAGAAACATCAAGTCGATGTCGGAATACGGAGCCAACTCGCCACGCCCGGTCCCGCCAACCGCGACGAGCGCCGAATGTTTCTCCAACCGCTGAGCGACTTCCGGAGAAACGCACGCCGCGAGGGCCTCCTTCCATTGGTCGACGACAAATTGTCGAAAGCCGTCCGAGAGGATCGTCGCCGTCTGAACGCCCCCCGAACCCTGAGCAAATTGCTTGCGAGCACGCTCGCGAATCTCAGCCACGCGGCCACGCAAAGCGTCCAGGGAATTCGAAGCAACTTCAGAAATGGTCGTGCTCATCGGCGTCCGCAAAAAAAGGCCAGAGAAAAAGACGGCGAACTATCGGCTGCTGAACCGGAAATGTCGATTGATCTCGGCACGGAACAGCCATGACCGGCTAGTTTGCCGAAGTGCGGGGAACGTAGGTTGGCGGCAAGTAGGTTGGCGTCGAGTCATCGAGACCCACCGGAATGTCGCACGAGTGGTGGGTCTCGATGACTCGACCGCACCCTACGTCTGACAAATTAGTCAGTCGTGGAACAACGACTGAGATTTGTTTTTCTCGTCGGCAAAGGTCACGATGCTCTCCGTCGTCTTCACCTCAATTTTTAGGAGTTCATCAGCCATGACCGACACCTCACGACGTAATTTTCTCGAACGACTCGCCACTGGAACCGGCATCGGCCTGGGCTTGGGCATCGCCGGTTGTGCGAACAGCGATCAACAAGCCCCCGTCAACGCCGGTGCAGCGGGCAAGCCGGGACGCAAACGTCTGCGAGCCGCCTTCTCGAACGCCGGCTTGCAAAGCACTTGGTGCGCGCTCGGCAGGACGACGGCCGAGTTGTGGGGCAATCTGCTCGATATCGAGATCGAATGGTTCGATGGCGAGTTCGATCCGGAAAAACAACGCAACCAAATCGACGCGATCGTCCACAAGGATTGGGATTTCTGCTGCTTCCAGGCGGTGCAGATCGACTCACTGGTGGCACCCGTTCGCAAGCTGAAGCAACGTGGCATACCAGTCATCTCGATGGACACGCTGCTGGTCGACATGGACAAGATGCGCGACACCGGCGTCTGGTGCGAAGTGACTCCCAACCACGTCGATATGGCCGAGAAGAGCGTCGGTTATCTGATGCAGAAGATCGGCGGCAAAGGCAAGGTCATTCACATCGGCGGCCTGAGTGCTCACAGCGGTGCCCAAGGACGCAAGCAAGGCTTCGACAACATCGTCAAGCAATACTCCGAAGTGAAAGTCGTCGGCGACGAAGTCCGCTGGTGCGACTGGAAGAAAGAGAAAGCTCGCAACACGTTCGAGTCGCTGCTTGAACAAGAGAAGGAACCGATCGCCGGAGCCTTCTTTCACAGCGACGATATGGCCCTCGCTTCCGCACCGGCGATCAAAGGCACGATCCACAAAGACATGTTGATCGTCGCCGTCGATGGCCAGAAAGAGGGACTCGAAGCGGTCCAGAACGGAGTGCTCGCGGCCACGACGGTCAATCCCGTCTGCCGCATTCACCGCACGTCGCTGTTCATCGGCCAGTTCATCGCTCGCAACGGCGAGAAAGTCGATAGCGTCCCAATGGAAGTCATCACGCCAGGACCGCTCTGCACGAAAGATCATCCGAACGATCTGGCGGCGATGTTCTACTTGGCCGATCCGACTCACTGCATCGTGTGAGCGGGGCACGTTTTCAACGTGTCCGTGTGTTGGCACGTTGAAAACGTGCCCCACGGCGACCTCACTTCGGGTCGCAGTACTTCAACGCCATCAGCGAGTACGCCGTGGTCAGATTGGGATCACCTTCCAGCCAGCGATCGGCGGCGTTGACCCAACTGCCGTTTTCTTTTTGACGTTTGGCGAGGGCGTCGGTCAGTTCGCGACGCCAATCGTGTTTCTCGCCTTTGACATCCTCGAAGAGGTCGGCGTCGAGCGTCGTCAGCGTGCGAGCGAACGTGTGGTAGTAGTAGTACAAACCCTGCTGATCGAGACCTGGGTTCTGCTCGACCGAGTAGAACTTGCGAAGCCAATCGAGTGCGGCTTTGACTCGCTTGTCGTCTTTCGTCAGGCCGGCGTAGAGCATCGACTTCAAGCCGGTGTAGGTCATGCTGGCGTAGGATCGCAGGCCGCCATCGGCGTTCTTGCCGGCCATCGAACTGCCACCCGCTGCTGGCGTGTAATAGAAGCCGCCGTCGTTGACCTTGGCCGCGAACTCGGTCGTGTTGAATTCACTTTCGAGGTTCTGGCAGCGTGACACGAAGACGAGCGCGTTCTTCATTGCCGGGTCATCCGCTTTGACTCCAGCGGCCTTCAACGCATCGAGCAAAAACGTCGTGTTGGACAGGTCCGGTCGATTCGACTTTCCGTAGCCCGCGCCGCCGAAGTTGGGATGAGACTTGTCCACGCCCTCGGTTTCGTCCCACTGCAAGGCTTTCAAGAATTTCTCGGCGTCTTTGATCTGCGCGGTGAAGCGGCCATCAGAGTTCGCTCCGGCCAAGGCCAGCACGGTCAAACTGGTTTCGTAATTCTTGTGAGCCGTCTCCGGGTGATAGATGCCGCCGTCCTTTTGCAGAAAACCGAGCAGATGTTTCAGTCCCTTCTGCAACGTCGGGTCGTCGGTCTTCACGCCCGCGCTGACGAGTCCGAAGCAGGCCATCGCCGTGATGCCCGGCTGCGTGGCCGAGGTCCAACTTCCATCATCGCTTTGAGTCGTCTTCAGAAAGTTGACTCCCTTTTCGCGGATCGACTTCAACAACTTGGCGTCGGGACCGACCTTGTCCGCAGCCAGCGCGGGAAGACTACGCAGCACACCGGCTCCGCCAAGAGCGGCCAGCGCGGTCAAAAATGCTCGGCGGTCAACAGCGGAAACAGAGCGGGCAAAATCGAAAGCGTGCATGGTGTCCTCGGATCAATTTCAGTGATTGGCAGGAAACGGGGCGTGAGTATATCGGCGACTCAGCCACAAAGGCGGCGTCGAGTGGGATGAAATTTTGGACGAGATTGGCGAAAAAGCCGACACGGAGGATGGGCACTCTTGCCCGTCCCGCTGTCGGGCAAGAGTGCCCAACCTCCACCAACGATTGAAAACCGACAACTAGGAACCACCATTTCATGAGCCAATCAACCACTTGTCGCTGGGGCATTCTTGGAACAGCGGGCATCGCCCGAAAGAACTGGGACTCGATCAAGAACTCCGGCAACGCGACGCTGACGGCCGTCGGCAGTCGCTCGACACAGCGTGCTCAACAATTCATTGACGAGTGCCAAGCCTGCGTGACGTTCTCACCGGCTCCGCGAGCGATCGGCACCTACGAGGGTTTGCTGGCCGCCGCCGATGTCGATGCCGTGTACATCCCGCTGCCGACGGGCATTCGCAAAGAGTGGGTGATCCGCGCGGCCGAGGCAGGCAAGCATGTGATGGTCGAGAAGCCGGTCGGCTGCAACGCGGCCGACGTCGCCGAGATGATCGCGGCCTGCAAAAAGAACAACGTGCAATTCATGGACGGCGTGATGTTCATGCACAGCGCGCGGCTCGGAAAGCTGCGCGAAGTGCTCGATGACGGTGAGAGCGTCGGCCGCATCCGCCGCATCTCGTCGACGTTTTCGTTCTGCGGGCCGGAGGCGTTTCACCAGGCGAACATCCGAGCCAGCGGGGAACTCGAACCGTTGGGCTGTCTCGGAGATCTCGGCTGGTACACGATCCGCTTCACGCTCTGGGCGTTGAACTATCAGATGCCGCGCCGAGTCTCCGCTCGGATGCTGTCGCAGTCGCATCGCCCCGACAGCCAGCAAGACGTCCCGATGGAATTCTCCGCCGAGCTGTTCTTCGATGGCGGTGTGTCGGCGACGTTTTACAACTCGTTTCTCACTGAGAACCAACAGTGGGGCATTATCGCCGGCAGCAAGGGCTTCGCGCAGGTCACGGATTTCGTCCTGCCGTTCGTCGGCTGCGAGTCCGCGTTTACTGTTCACAAGGCGGCGTTCCACGTCGATGGCTGCGACTACAGCATGGAGGAGCACACTCGCCGCCACGCCGTTTACGAATACAGCCACAACGCGCCGTCCGCGCAGGAGTCGAATCTGTTCCGCAATTTCTCGACGCTCGTTCTTAGTGGCAAGCCGGATTATTTCTGGGCGGACATTGCGTTGAAAACTCAGCAGGTCATGGACGCCTGCCTAGACTCCGCTCGACAAGACGGCAAGACGCTCGATTTGCCGCTCTGATTCCAAGACACCATCGAAATCGTCCGCCGTGAAAAGTAGGCGAGTCACTCCGTGACTCGAAAATTCCGGTCACGGAGTGACCGGTCTACTTTGTCCTCGCTCCGTCACCGATCTGCAAACCTTTCCCTTGCGGTTCTCCTGCGCCACGGAGCTCTGCAACTTTTGAGAAGAATCGCCGTAACGATGACACAAACGATCGACTTGTCCGCACACGGAATCAGTGCCAATCACATCCTTCGCAATCCTTCGCCGGCCACGTTGTACGAGGAAGCGATCCGTCACGACTTAGGAACCACGATCGCCGATTCCGGTGCGTTGATCGCGTATTCCGGCGAGAAGACGGGACGCTCGCCGAAGGACAAGCGGGTCGTCCGGCATCCGCAATCGGAAGCGAACATCTGGTGGGGGCCGGTCAATTTTCCGCTCGACGAAGCCACGTTCATGATCAATCGCGAGCGGGCCAAGGATTACCTCAACACGCTCGATCGGCTGTACGTCATCGACGCCTTCGCCGGCTGGGATCCGAAATATCGGATGAAGGTGCGAGTCATCTGCTCGCGCGCGTATCACGCTCTGTTCATGCACAACATGCTGATCCCTCCGACCGACGCGGAACTCGCCGAGTTCGGCAAGCCAGACT
>JAYVQJ010000491.1:0-2005 GCA_043777235.1 Planctomycetia bacterium | reverse complement strand
AACGCCGCGCGGGTCGCGGATGTTTTCCGTGGCGAATTGGATGATCGGACACGGCTCGATGCCCCCCCACGGATTGATGTGGTGGCTGATGCCGGTGGCGGCCGGGCAGAGCGCTTGGCCTTCGCCGTCGTAGTAGGCGTCGATGATCGCGATCGGTTTTTTCGCGCGCATCTCGACGACGAACTTGCGGATGCGAGCTTGTTGCTCTGGAGTCAGGCAGAGATCGGGGCAGGCATCCGGCCCCATCGGGCGATAGACGTGGAACCAAGTGTAGAACACCCCCATCTCGATCAGACGATCGACCCATTTCTCGGTGACGAGGTCGTCGATATTTGTTTTGCAGACGCTGGTGCAGACGCCGGTCAACAGGTTGTTTCGCAGGCAGGCTTCGATCCCTTGCATCGTCTTGCTGAGGACTCCGCCTCGTCCGCGTCGTTCGTCACTGACGATTTCGCTCCCTTCGACGCTGATCAGCGGCGTGACGTTGCCGATGCGGCGCATCTCGCGAGCGACCTCGTCGGTGATGAAGTGGCCGTTGGTGAAGACTTGGAAATAGCAGTCGCGATGCGCGGCCAGCATGTCGAGCAACTGCGGGTGCATGAACGGCTCGCCGCCGACGATGCCGAAGAAGACATTGCCCATCTGCTTGGCTTCATTAACGAGCCGGTTCCAGGCTTCGAGGCTGATCTTCTCTTGCTTCGCGGAGACATCAACCCAGCAGCCCTGGCAGCGCAGGTTGCAGGTGTTGAGAATCGAGACGTACAAGAACGGCGGAAAGAATTTCCCTTGTTTCATCCGGCGTTTGTATTTGACGACCGACAGCGTCCCTTTGACCCCCATGTTCCACAGGAACTTGGCGACCAACCGCTTGTCGGTTTCTAGCAGCACTCGTTTGGCCATTCGCAGATACATGACAGATTCCGCAGAGGTCAGCGATCAGTGGGTGACGGACGACGCGGCATTCTAGGACTCAACGGCGGCAATGACGAATGACGAAGCCCGAATGGCGAAAGAATGACGAATTCCGAATATCGAAGGATTGCCGCATGAATTTCTCGCGTTGCGCCTTTCGTGGCGTGATCTCGATCCTGATTGTCGTGGTTGCATTCGATCTGACCCTCGCACGCGACCTGCTAACGTTTGAAGGAGCGGTTCGGGTTTCTGTTCGAGCACGCTCGCAGTTGGATTTTTGGACGCCGAAAGAGCCGGTTGCCAACGATGATCCGAAGCCGGATGGCCGAGCGATGCGGCTGCGCGGTGAGGCCGGCGGTGGGTTCTCGATCAATGCCAAGGAGATCGCGAACGATTGGCGGCAGTTAGATTCGATTGGGCTGTGGCTGCATCGCTCGGCCGAGGAAGCCAAGGAGCACCCGACGGTCGAACTGGTGTTGCGTCTGGCGGAGGAAGATCAAAAGGCATCGTTTTGGCGGCGGCTCGAAGTCTCGCATGTCGGATGGGAAAAGCTGGTGCTGCCGTTGGAGTGGTTTGTTTGGAGCGATGGGCGAATGCCGCGCTGGGAAAAGGTGCGGCGGATCGGCGTTGAATTACGCGATCCAGGGACCGTGACGCTCGATACGGTTTGGACTGAGCCGTCAGCTCAGCCGCGCGACGAATTTCCTGCGACCGAGCGATTGGTGAAGTTCGCGTTTCCGCAAGTCGAACCATCGAAGCTGAGGACGCTCGAAACACGCGATGTGCAGATCGTGACAGATGCGAAGTCGCTCGAACTGGAACAACTCGCGGCGCACTTGGGGACGGTCGCCAAGCGGTTGCATCACGAACTGCCGTTCCTCGCGAAGCCGTCGCGAGGTGCGGTCCTGTTTGTGTTTCAGGAGCGATCGGAGTTTCAACGCTTCGCGCCGCGGCATGCTCGGCAACTGAGCACGCATTTGGATGCTCCCGAAACGGCGGGCTTCACGTTGCAAGGGATCAGCAGTTCGTGGTGGGATGAGAAGCAAGGCTCAATGCGGCCGGTCTACACGCACGAGTTCGTTCACGGCTATCT
>JAYVQJ010000490.1:0-7687 GCA_043777235.1 Planctomycetia bacterium | reverse complement strand
ACAGAATCTCGGTCTTCTTGCACTTGGTCGGCAGCGACGGGTTCACGTCGGCCGAATCGATGGCTCCCTTGAACGGCGGATTCGCCAGCAGGATGTCGTAAGCCCGCTCTTCGTTGAAGTTCTTCGACAGCGAATCGGTGTAACGAAAACGGGGCGAGTTCAGCCCGTGCAGCATCAGGTTCATGCTGCCGATGCGGAGCATGGTCATCCCGGAATCACTGTCGAAACCGGTGAAGCCGTGCGTCTGCGCGAAGTCCCATTGCTCGCGCGTCAGCTTGCTGCCGGTCAGCCCGTGCGGCCAGCCTTCCTCGTCGAAGCTCAGGTCACGCGGATCGGTGTGGCTTTCGAGCAAGTGCTGCCACGCATTGACCAGAAACCCGCACGTCCCGGCGGCCGGATCGCACACTCGCTCGCCCGGTTTTGGATCGAGCATCTTGACCATCATGCGAATGACGTGTCGCGGTGTCCGAAACTGACCGTTGGTCCCGGCTGTGTTGAGTTGACTGAGCAGATATTCGTAGAGATCGCCCTGCACGTCCTGATTCTGCGCGGAGATTTCCATACCGTCGATCGCCTTGCAGGCTTCGATCAGCAGGCTGGGCTTATTGATCTTGAATTCGGCGTTCGTCATCTGCTCGCCGAACGAACCGGCCTTCGCACCGAGGTTCTTCAAGAACGGAAAGACCTTGTCCTTCACCTGCGCGAGCGCCTTCTCGGCGGAAAGCTGGCTCCAGTGCGACCAGCGCAGTTCCTTGTCGGGAAACAATGACTCGGATTTCTTGCGCCCCAGCCGAGTGGATCGTTCGGCATCATGTTCCCGCTCGTCCAATTGCTTGAGGAACAAGAGAAACGACAACTGCTCGATGGCATCCAACGGATTGGATAGCCCGCCGGACCAGAGCTTGTCCCACAGCGAGTCGATCTTCGAACGGAGTTGCGGATCGGTGAGCATGGAATCAATCAAGTTGAAATGCGAATGAGGGCGCGATCAGTGATGCGGGAAACAGAATGAAGGTTGATTCAAATTGAAGCCCGAAGGGCTTCCATGTGCATAGCCCCGGATGAAACCCGGGGTCAGGTCCGAACACATGATTCAACCGCGAAGCGGTTGAATTGCCCGGTCGCAGGTCGTCGCGAAATCGCGTGGTGTCGTTCATGTTCGATCCATTCAACCGCTTCGCGGTTGGATTCATTGCGCCATTCATCACCGGGTTTCACCCGGTGCTATGCACATTTGAGGCCTTCGGCCTCGGAACACAGTTCAGGCTCATGGCAAATAGCGTTCGTCAAACTTCATTCCGGCATCGGCCAGGAGCTTTTGGAATTCTGCGAGGAACGGCTTCGTCCGGTGATGCTCTTGTTGATTCTTGATGTAATTCACGATCGCGTCTTTCTCTCTCAACGAATGCGTGAAGGCTCCGTAACCATCTTGCCAATGGGTGAATTGCGGGAAGAGATTCTGCTCCTTGATCCAAGTGCTGGAGGCGACCTTGACCGTCTTCACGAAGTCTGACAGGCAAACCGTTGGGTGCAGGCTGACGAGGATATGCAGGTGATCCTCGACGCCATTGATGCGGTAAAGCGTGCAGTTGAGATTCTGGGTAATGCCCCAAATGTACCGGAACAGTTCCTCGCGCCGTTCCGGCACCAGAACCGGGTCACGGTTCTTCGTAGCGAAGACGATGTGATAGAGGATTTGGGTGTACGTTGACATGACTCAAACGGCCAGACGTTCGGTGAGTTGGACGAGTTCGCGGACCTCGTCCGGCGTGAAGAGCCGCTCGACGGCGTTGCGGCCGAAGTTGGTGAGCGGCGGATCGTACAGATCGGCTTCGGACAAACGACGCTTGGTCAAGAAAACTTCCTGAACTGCGCGCAGGAAACGGATTTGGTCGGCGTTGTAATTGTGATTCGTGACGTGCGTTTGAAAGCCGCTCGCGACGACGGCTTCGTAATCGGGGATCGTCTCCATCGCGAGCACATGCCGAACAAAGCCAAGAAAGCCCAACCGATTGTCGAGGTTCAAGCCGTAAGCCTGCCGCGCGGTCTTGGCGGAAACATGCAGGTCTCCTTCGGCGAGTTCGTGGTGGAGCACTCGTTCCAAATCAACAAGCTCATCTTCGGTCGGTTGGTTGCCTTCTCGCAGCGCGGTTAGCGCCGGATGTGTGTCGGCGATGCCGACGATGCGCTCTTCGACGCGGCGACGATATTCCTCGACATGCACCGGCTGGCCGGTCGGGCCAATCAGCAAGTGCCCTCTGGTCGCGATGAAGTCAGGCAGGTCGATGTTGAGAAACGGATTCTCGATCTCGCGGCGGCGCTTCATCTCTTTGGCCAGATCATCGATGAGCTGATGCAACTGCGGCGGCGCGGCCCGCGCGAGTTCGCTCGACAGCGCGAGCGTGACCGATGGCTGATAGGCCGGCTTCTGCAACACGTCTTGCGGCAAACGCCGCACGTCTTTGCCGATGGATTCCAGCAGCCGGACCATCGACGGCGGCAATTCGATGGCAGCCGGAGACAGCATGAGAATCATAAGGTTGAGCCGCTCGACCTTGTGCGTGAAGGTTTCAGCCGCGATGTCCACATCAGGAACGAATCGCAGCAGCGGCGCGACTTTCAACCGCAGGAAGTTGAGCTGATCTTGAGCCAGATGCGACCAGAAATCGTCAGTCCAAGCCGACTCGACCTCGTGCCATTGCTTGCGGATGGAGAATGATTCCACGGGGACTCGGCCGAGCATCATTCGGCAGTCGCCGATCGCCTGCTGATGCGCGATGCCTTCGGTGTCGCACAGCGTCACTTCGAGAATGTCGAGCCGCGTGTTGAACAGCTTCACGAGGAGCGGCAGGTCAGCCGGAACCGGCTCGTCGGCCTGTTTGCCGAAATTATTCTGCCAGAAATCGACGATCAGGAATTCCGTCTTCTCGCCATTGGGCAGGCGGTCGAAGAAGCGGCAGGCTTCCTGGTTGCGAGTGCCTCGGCCGATCATCTGCCACAGCTTGATCCGCGATTGCACCGGTTTCATGAAGACCAGGTTGACGACTTCCGGCACGTCAATGCCGGTGTCGAGCATGTCTACCGAGACGGCAATGCGCGGCTTATCCTGCTTCTTGAACTTGGTGATGAGTCCGTCGCCATACGGCCCGTCGTGGACTCGTTCGACTCCGTGATGGATGACCTGCAACATCCCGATGTGTTGCGGGTACATCTCCTCGAAGACGTCGCGAATCCGCTCGGCATGTTTTTTCGTCATCGCGAAGACGATCGTCTTGCCCGGCAGGTTGCCCCCACGGTCCTTGATGCCGACCTCCATGATCTCTTCCCACTGCCGCCGGAGCGTGTCGCGGTTGGAGACGATCACTTCGATGTCGGTGCCGGAATAATCGAGAGCGTCCGGGTCGAGTCCGTTCTCGATGAGCGTGTTGCGGTTTTCTTCGCTGAGGTCGGCCCCCTGAATGCCATCGCGCTGGAAGCCGGACTGTGCCTGATACAACCGGAAATCGACGAGCCGCTTTTCGGCCACCGCCGTTTGATAGGTGTAGAGAAACGTGGGAATCTGATCGTGACATCCGAAGACTTGGAACGTGTCGCGGCCGATGAAGTCGGCGGGGGTGGCCGTCAGCCCGACCATCCGCGCGTCGAAGTATTCGATGACCTCGGTGAAGCGGTTGAAGATTGAACGGTGCGCCTCGTCAAACACGATCAGATCGAAGAAGCCGGGACTGAACTGCTCGAAACAGCGGCCCATCGTCTGCTGCGTGGCGACGAAGAGCCGTTTGTCTTTGTCGATGCAAGCGGTACGAATGCGATCTCGCGGTTCGTTGGGCAGGTAAGTCTTGAAGCCATCATTGAGCCCTTGCTCAACAAGCGCATCGCGATCGGCGAGAAACAGAATCTTCTGTGCCCACGAACTTCGCAGAAAGACGTCAATCAATCCCATCGTCGTTCGTGTCTTGCCGGTTCCTGTCGCCATGACCAGCAACGCGCGGCGTCTGCCAGCCGTGAATGCCTCGGCCACGCGGCGAATCGCTTCGTGCTGATAGGCTCGGTCCACGATGGCGTTGTTGATCGCGGTTTCGGCCAGTGACAGCCGATTCTCGCGGATGAACTTCAGCCGTTCGAGGTCATCGGGCGTGAAGAAGCTCGCGACCTCGCGCGGATGAGACAGTCCGACTTCCCAAAAGAAATGATTCAGGCCGTTCGTCATGAACCCAAACGGTGCGAAGGACTGTGTCCGAGCAATCTCGGTGACATATTGCCGAAGCTGCTCTTCGCCTTCACGCGGATCGCGAGCCGTCCGCTTGGCCTCGACAACCGCCAGCACTTCGCCGGCCGCTTGATAAAGGCAGTAATCGGTGAAGCCGTTCCAGGGCGTCGGGTCATAGCCGACGACAGGCACCTCAAACCGGACGCGAGTGCGATCGCTCAGCTTCCAATCCGCCTTTGCCAACTGCGGGTTGATGAGAGCGGCTCGTGTTTGAGCTTCGTTGAGGTCCATCGCTTGACGATATCAAGCCAAGATATCGTTCACCACGTTGCTGCGAATGGGCGATCGTGAGAGCGGTTCGGGAAGTCTTCTCGCAAACAGCACGCATCTTTCCCGAGCAGCAGCACTCGTGGAAGTCGAGCGATTTCGCTTGGATCTACTCGATCCATCTGCGAAGGTCTGCGTCGCGAACCGCGGGAAAAATTGAGGGATGTCGCTGGTGGTGTGAAGCTCTCAAAAACAAAAAACACTGCAACCTCTGACGTGTTGCAGCGTTCGGGAGTGCCCCCAGTAGGGGCCGAACAAACGCACGAATCGTCGGGAAAATCGCAGGTTGCTGTTCAAGGCGACGCAGAATCCGACGCAGTTTGCGTCGTTTCGGATCCGTGGCTCGCTCGGCTGATCGAAATCTGGCCGGCTCTGCCGGACGACGTGTGGGACGAGATTCTCACACTGGCGGGGCTACGACGTTGACGACTTCTACGACGTGACGGCGCAAGTAGGCCAGGTGTGATAGCCCCACCCCTCACCAAAGGTACTTCCGAGAGGTCTTTTGACCGTTACCAATTAGACAGTAGTCGCTCCTACCATTTTTCTTTCTTACGGAGATTTTTTATGTCAGAACCGTCACCAAACGGCAGGTTGAACAACGGCCGTTTTGGAATCGGCAACGGCGGCGGACCCGGCAATCCGTTTGCGTCTCAAGTCGGCAAGTTGAGAAGCGTGCTCTTGGAAACTGTTACGCCGGATGACCTGAAAGCGGTCGTCGTCAAGCTGGTCGAACTCGCAAAGGGAGGCGACCTTGCAGCGATGAAGCTGCTGTTGGATCGGACGTGCGGAAAGTCGTTCGTCGATCGGTTGCCGACCCTCAAACCTCCAGCCAGTGGACTCCCAACGCATGACGACAACGGAGTCCCGCTCACATTCGATCAAAAGAAGGCGTGGCTCTTACAGCGATTCGCTCACCTACGCGGAGACGCCGGACAGACGGCGCGGATTGAAGCCGAGCACGTCGTGGCAAGCGACACGGACGAAGTCGCGAAGTAGGATGCCGCATCCATCCTTCGATTTCGTTCGCTGTACCACTCGGAGAAACGCATCATGCTCCTACGCTCTCTCACATGGCTTGTTCTGTTCGTGGTATTGGCTGGCTGCGGCGAATCGGCACCAAAGCCAGCCCCAGCCCCGGCAGCCGGACCGAAATCACTTACCGCCCACGAAAAGAACGTTCGCGATTTCGAGTTCGATGGCGTGAGTTTTAAGACCACCGAGGCCGAGCTCCGGGAGTCAAAGAAGATTCTCGGAGATAACGAACGTCTTGACGAATTTGAAAAGCTCGTCAACTGGCAAGGTTTCGTGTTTCATTCGGAAGCAGCGGATACCGTTCATGTGGACTATTATGAGGGGCACGTCGTCGGTCTTACCCTGTGGTATGACCCGAAGAGACTCGCCGCGATGGGCGGCGTGAAGGCAATCATAAAACAACTAGTCAACAAGTTTGGTGACCCGCAGGGTTCGCCACTCGATAACGCCGGGCCAGAGTGGGAATTTCCAAAAGTTGCTCGCAAAGTACATTTAGTTGCTATCGGCCCACAGGTGATGGTGAGTGTGGTAGATCCCGAACGCTACACGAAAGGCAGAAACGCTGCCGATGAAGCGAAAGAAGCGGCTCAACCAAAAGTCAAAACGGGACTTGAATAAGTCGCCATCGCGTTTTGCGGGTGATCCCTCAGTCGCCATGAGTCCCAAGCATCGGTCACGGCGCAAAGGGGACGACGCTTCGCCTGAGTTGCCCTGATGGCTCGCCGTGGATTCTGTGCAATCGTCGTCGGTCGTTCTGCTGTGGCCGGTGTCGCCCACGTCTTACCGACCGAGGCCAATATCACTTCGCCTTTTTGCTCGTCGCTTTGCGGGTATAAGTCGTTCCGTCTTTGCGATGAACGATCTCGACTCCGTTCTTCCGCTCAAATTCTTTCTCGGCTTCGCTTTCGACAAAGCCTTTCGGCGTGGACGGCTTTGGGGGCGTGAAAGATGGCTGTTGAATTGGCGGTGATGGCTGTCGAATTGGTTGTTGAATTGGTTGTTGAATTGGTTGTGATGGCTGTTGGATTGGCCGCGAAACCTCATGACTCTGCGGCACAGAAGCAGGTTTGAAATGGCTCAGCCCATAGATCAGAGCGGCAAACAAAATGAGTGTCCCAGCGCCGATGCACGCAAAAACCAACTTCAATACAAACCAGAATCGTTTCATGGATGACCTCAATCGTGAACTGCGGACGTTCGGTATCGTTTCAAGAGGCCACTAGATTTCGCGGCGTCAGTTGTCGGAGGTTTATGACTTCATTGGTTGCTAACAGACAACAGCAGTCAATCGCGTGTCACTCGAAAGAGCAAGTCACCTGAACGCTCGGCCGGTGTGATCTCGGCGGCTGGTGAATTTGGGCGCGGCCATGCGGAATGGGCTTGAGCCTTGCGGATGAATGAAGATGATTCGTCATCGGGTGCGATGAGTTGTTGCAACGGCTCATCACTGAAATCGGTCCGCGCCGTTGAACCTCATCCTACTCTGAGATTCCGGCGCGGGCGGCCCGTCTGACGAACGGAGTAGGGATCGTGGCGACAAGTTTTTGGAAACGGCGACTGGAACGCCTTGGCGAACGGTTTTCAAAGTGTGAGGCAGTCGAGTTGTCGATGATTCGCGACGAGAAACCCGTCAGCGACGCATCGCACAAGGCATACCTAGCTGATCTTTGGAGCGACGCCGTCCGCAAAGTGGAGATTCACGACAAGGCGCACATCAAGGGACTGAAGCCCGACAATTGTCCGAGGTTTGGCTTTGGCCACGGGAAGATTGGTTCGATTTTCTTCTACGCGCCATCGCTGCTGATGATGCCCCGCGTCGATGCGAGCCGAATTTGGGAGAAGTTGGACGAGATGTTCGTCGCGGCGGGCGGTGTGCTGGAATTCATCCCGCGAGCAATCGCCAAGCAACTCAACCCGCTTGCACTCACCTTCACAAATCGAAAGATACGTTGGGCGGCTTGTGTGTTTGACGCGGCGTTACAGAATTTGCCGGGGATGACGCACGCCGAGATGAACTATTTGGATGGACAACCTTGTCCGGGTTGCTGGTCCACGACTCTTCAGAACGTCATGGCGACTTCGGAGGAATTGATCGACTGGTTGATTGCCGCTGAC
>JAYVQJ010000489.1:0-2007 GCA_043777235.1 Planctomycetia bacterium | reverse complement strand
CGAGTCATCGAGACCCACCACATTTTCTTCGCCTGGTGGGTCTCGATGACTCGACCACACCCTACAAGACAATCGCCATCGACTGCGTTTACTTGCCTTCCGCTTCGATCGCAGCCCAATCGACGAGTTCGATGGGGTCGCGGGTGATCTCGACGAATTCGCTGCGGTGACTGGTGCGAATGCCTCGGCCGCCGCGCGACGTGATCGTGTATTTCATTTGGCCGAACGGCATCTTCTTGTCAGCATTCGTCAGCACATGCAACGTGTCGCTGGGGCGACTGAGTTGTTTGAAGCCGAGCACGCTGTCTCCGGTTTCGACTTTGATACCGCGCACCCCTTTGCCGGGGCCGGAGAGGACCGGAACGTCGTCGATGTTGAAGTGAATCAGGCGTGCTTTGCGAGTGACGATGAAGACCGATGTCGCTTCTCGGATCAACTCGACCGAGACCACTCGGTCGCCGGGAACGACGCGGCAGAATTTGCGGCCGTTCTTGTTCGAGGCGGTGCGGAAGAAGCTGAGCGGAACTCGCAGCACACTGCCGAAGCTCGTGACGACGAACAGGTGCGGGCGGGGCAGCGGGTCTTTTTTCTTTTGGACGTCTTCGGGAGTGAAGCGGGCATCCGTTGTCAGGGCGGCGACGATGCTGACTCCGTCTTGCAGTTTGACGTGCTTGCTGATCGGCTCGCCGTAGCCGCTGCTGGCGGGGACTTGGTCGATGGGCAGCGTGTAGGCGATGCCGTCGCTGGCGAAGAAGACGACGGTGTCCAACGTGCTGCCGGGGACGACGTCGAGGACACTGTCCCCTTCGCGGACGCGAGTCCCTTCGACCTTCGCGAGCCGGCCGACGCGCTTGATCCAACCTTCTCGCGTCAGCACGACGTTGGCGTTTTCTTTGACGATGTACGCGGCGGCATCGAACTCGGTGACTTCTTCGGAGGAGCCGATGCTCGTCTTGCGCTTGTCCGGGAACTGCGTGAGCAGCTCTTCGAGTTCCGTGCGGACGACGCCCCACAGGCGCGATTCGGATTTCAGCAGCTTGCGCAGGCGTTCGGCTTCGGCGCGTTTCTCGGTCAGCTCTTTGAGGATGTCGTCGATCTCCAGTTTGCTGATGCGGTAAAGCTGGAGTTCGAGAATCGCCATCGTCTGGATTTCATCGAGCGGGAATTCCTTCATCAGCTTCGCGGCGGCGTCTTGTTTGCCGTCGCTGTTGCGGATGATCTTCAGAGCCTTGTCGATGCCGCTGAAGATGATCTCGAAGCCTTCCAGCAAGTGGATGCGGCGTTCGAGTTGAGCCAGCAAGAACTGGAACCGGCGACGAACAGTTTGCAGGCGGAAGTCGAGGAAATGCTTGAGCATCTCGACCAGATTGCAACGAGCCGGCGTGAGCGAGCCCGATTCTGTCGGTACGAGGCAGGTCGCGTTGTACGCGAAGTTCGATTCCAGCGAGCTGTGCTTGTAGAGGTACGCCATGACCATTTCGGGATCGGCGTCCTTCTTGAGTTCCAGCACGATTCGCAGTCCGAGTTTCTCATTCGTCTCGTCGTTGAGTTCGAGAACTTGCGGCAGGTTGCGGCCGTTGATGATCTCGCCGAGTTCGGCCATCAGCGGGTTGGTCTCGACGCCGTAGGGGATCGAGTAGATCACGATCCGATTTGCGGCCTCTTGCCGGCGATCCTTTTCGAGCCGCCATTCGGCGCGGACTTTGATCGAGCCGCGGCCTTCCTCGTACATCAGCCGCAGCGACGTACGGTCGGTGACGATGCGGCCTCCCATCGGGAAGTCGGGGCCTTTGACGTACTTCATCAACTGAGCGACCGTGACTTCGCTGTCGGTGTCGATGAGATACAGACAAGCTCGGATCAGCTCGTCGAGATTGTGCGGCGGGATGTTTGTCGCCATGCCGACCGCGATGCCGCTGACTCCGTTGGCCAGCAAGTTCGGATAGCGAGCGGGCAGCACGACCGGCTCGTTCTTGCGAGCGTCGTAGTTCGGCCGCATATCGACGG
>JAYVQJ010000488.1:0-7694 GCA_043777235.1 Planctomycetia bacterium | reverse complement strand
TCGAAACCCAGACTGCGGTCAACCTCGACCGCCCGCTCAAAATCCGTCCCAACACAATCGCTGAAAACGCGAGAAGAGATCGCTTATTTGAGGCCTAGACAGAGAAGCTTCGGCTTGGCAAACGCCTCGGCAGCATCGTTCCACTCTCCCCCGTTCTTCCGAAGGATTCGATCACACTCGGCACACCACGCGTTGTAGGCATCCCATTGCGACAGGTCTATCACGTCTGGTTGGAAGAAGCCGAGACCACACCGCGAACCGCCAGCAGTTGCAAGGTGTTGGCAAACAAAGGCTGGCCTTTGCTTACCGTGAATCGGGCACTCCATAAACCGACCATCGGGGAAGTCCATAATACGGGGCCTAACGGTTCAGTGTGCCGCATGCGACCTTTCGCAGTCGCGATTTGGGATGCGGCGATGGAAACGGGTGTCAAACTATCGTCGGAGATTCAACGTGCCAAGTTGTCGCTGGACGAACGGGAGCATTCCCCTCGGAGGTCGGCGGCACGCTGCCCGAACACACGACGCTCGGAAGCGACCGGATCAGAGTCCAAGACCCTCTTTGATCACATCATCCACCAGTCGCATCAACGTCGGCGGAAGTTCGCCAAGGTGGCGGTCGATGCGTTCGTCGCTCACCGTCACCAATTGCGAACAATTGACGACCGAGTTCATCCACAGTCCCGTGGCTTGGCCATCAGGTGTCGCAAGATCAATGAGCACATGACGCGGCTCGCGGCCTGCCAGCCGCGTGTTCTTTGAGATCATCGCCACAACCGTCGTTCCCAACCGGGAATTGTCCTGATCGGATTGAATGACGACGGCTGGGCGGAGCTTCGAGCCACTCCCTTCGTGGAAGGGAAACTCGACCATCAGCACTTCAGCCCTACGAACGTTCATGCGGATGGCCTCGGTCGTCGGGAGGTGTCCAGTCTTCGTCGTCGAGAAGCTCGGCCATCAACGGCAAGAACTCATCGGGATCACAGGTGCCAAGTTGCGTCTGCTCGGCAAGCTGGCCGAGTTGGTCGCTCCGCAGCAGCAAGCACTCGACCCGCGATTCCGGGATGACATACCGCACCAGCCGGCCGCTCTCGACGGCGTTTCGTTCTTCGATGGAAAGTTGCATGAGTCACCTCCACAACGATTGTGGCCGCCAACTCCGAACGCGACAAGACGAAGGACTCGGCCATTCATCCCAGAATCTCGCTGACGACGCGGCCATGCACGTCGGTCAGGCGATAGTCGCGGCCTTGGAAACGGAAGGTCAATCGGGTGTGATCGAAGCCCAAGCGATCAAGCAGCGTCGCGTTGAGGTCGTGGACGTGGACCGGATCACGGACGATGTTGAAGCTGTGGTCGTCGGTCTCGCCGAAGGTTTGGCCGCCGCGAATGCCGCCGCCGGCCAGCCACATGGTGAAGCAGCGGCCGAAGTGATCGCGGCCGTAGTTCTCTGGCGTCAGCTTGCCTTGGCAATACACCGTGCGGCCGAACTCGCCACCCCAGACGACCAGCGTCTCGTCGAGCAACCCGCGCTGCTTGAGGTCTCGGATCAACGCGGCGCAGGCTTGATCGACGTCGCCACATTGCAGACGCAGGTCGGACGGCAAGTCGTAGTGTTGATCCCAGCCGCGATGATAAAGCTGCACGAACCGCACGCCGCGCTCGACCAATCGCCGAGCCAGTAAACAATTCGCCGCGAACGAACCGGGACGGCGAGCCTCTTTGCCATACAGCTCAAACGTCGATTCGCTCTCGGTGGTGAGGTCGGTCAACTCCGGAACGGCGGTCTGCATTCGGAACGCGGTCTCGTATTGCGCGATGCGGGTTTCGATTTCTGAATCGCCGAGTTTCTCGAAACGCTGTTGATTCAGTTCAGCCAGCGTGTCGAGCGATCGGCGGCGCGATTCGGCTGACAGGCCCGGCGGGTTCTTGAGAAACAACACCGGCTCGCCATCGGTGCGGAACTGCACGCCTTGATGCTGCGACGGCAGGAACTCGGCTCCCCACAGCCGAGCGTACAACGGGTCGGCTGGTCGAGCGGCACTCCCTCGTGACAGCAGAACGATGAACGCGGGGAGATTGTCGTTGGCTCGGCCGAGTCCGTAGCTGATCCATGCTCCGAAGCTCGGCCGGCCCGGTTGTTGATGTCCCGTCTGCAAGTAGGTCACGGCGGGATCGTGATTGATCGCTTCGGTGGTGATGCTGTTAATCACGCAGAGGTCATCGACGACGCTGGCCGTGTGCGGCAGGAGTTCGCTGACCCATGTGCCGCAGTCGCCGTGTTGAGCAAATCGAAACGCCGACGCGGTGATTGGCAGGCTCGCTTGCCCAGACGTCATGCCGGTCAGCCGCTGAGTTCCTCGCACCGAAGCAGGGAGTTCTTGTCCGTGCCATTCGCGCAGCTTCGGCTTGTGATCGAGCAAGTCGACTTGCGAAGGACCACCGTGCATGAAGAGCGAAATAATGCTGCGAGCCTTCGGGACTCGATGCGGCTGCGGCAACGCGGCGAAACCCTCATCGGCGAACATCGCGGCGAGCGCCGTTGCCCCAAAGGCGGAACCGGTGCGATTCATCCAGTCGCGTCGTGAGGCGGTGAGGGACATCTTGAGTCCTTGATCGTCGAATGAGTGGGACACGGATTTCACGGAAGGCACGGATTGATTCATTGACTGAGCTGCTCCGTGTTGTCCGTGTCATCCGTGTCCAAATTTCGTCGCTCATGTCTGACAGATTGCAACGTACCGTCGCACGGCTTCTGTCATACCGAGTTCGAGTGCGTCGGCGATCAGCGCGTGACCGATGGAAACTTCTTCGACATGCGGAACTGCGTTCAGAAACGGGCCGAGGTTATCGAGGTTCAGATCGTGTCCGGCATTCACACCGAGGCCGACTTGCTGAGCGGCTCGCGCAGTGGCGGCGTACTGCGCGAGTGAAGCGTCTCGGCGAGCTGTTGGGAAATCACGAGCATACGGTTCGGTGTAAAGCTCGATACGGTGCGCTCCGGTCGCGGGGACATGTAGCATCGCTTCGGGAGTCGGGTCCATGAAGATCGAGACGCGGATTCCGGCAGCTCGGAGCGGCGGGACGACTCGCTTCAGCAGCTCGGCCTGAGCGACGACATCCCAACCGTGATCGGAGGTCCGTTGATCGGGAGCGTCGGGGACCAGCGTGCATTGCTCCGGTCGGACCTTGTGGACGAGGCTCAGAAAATCGTCGGTCGGGTAGCCTTCGATGTTGAACTCGACGCGAAGTTCGCGAGTCAATTGCCGCAGCTCGTGGACGTCACTGGGGCGAGTATGTCGTTCGTCCGGCCGCGGATGGACGGTGATCCCGGCGGCTCCGGCGGCGACGCACAAGCGAGCGAATCGCGCGACATCGGGCAGGCCGTTGTCTCGTGTGTTTCGCAACAGAGCGATCTTGTTGAGGTTCGCGCTGAAGGCGGTCATGGGTGGCTTTCGTCGGTTTTGGCTCAAAGCGAATCTCAGTCATGGAATGACTGAGCTACGTAGGCGAGGCATTCCATGACTCGCATTCCTGTTGTGGAACCCGCTGGCCGTCGTGAATCCCGGTCGCGGAGCGGCAGGGCTACGGGGGCGATACTATCGGACAGACCGGCGGGCGTTGAGCGATGCAGGACGAGTCGGGAGTGGCCACAACCGGGTCGAGTGGTATCATGGTGGGCCGTTTCCGTCGTTTTTCGGCGAGCGGACGTATGGACGGGCAATTCCTGTCCACGATTTTTCGCCGCGAGGTGCATGATGTCTCAGACTCTCGACCAAATGGAACCTTCCGCCATGCGACCTGCTTCGATTGAACCGGGCTTTGAGGACTTCGGCTACAAGCCGATTCCGCCGCTGGCTCCGGTGTCGGCGTTGCTCGGCGTCTGTGCGCTGTCGGGGCTCCTGAGTCCGTTGGGATTGTTGTTCGCCGTGTTTGGAAGCGTGCTCGGATTCGTGGCAGTGCTGCAAATCAAGAATGCCGAGGGAGGGCTCAGCGGAGGCAAACTCGCAAGCCTCGGCTTGGTCACCTCGGCTCTGCTGCTGGTCGGCGGCACGGCTCTGCACATCTACACGTACAAGACCGAGGTTCCAGAGGGTTATCAGCGAGTTAGCTTCGGCGCGGACATTTCAAAGAAGGGGTTCGTCGTCGAGGATGGCGCGGGGAAAGCACATCCCGACATTGAAGCTCTGGCAGGCAAACCTCTGTTTGTGAAGGGCTTCATGTACCCGGAGCAAGCGCCGGACGGTCTCACATCGTTCATCCTCTGCCGAGACAACGGGCAATGCTGTTTCGGCGGACAGCCGAAGCTGACCGATATGATTAAAGTCAAAATGCCAGACGGCATGACGGCTAGGTATGACCCGAACATGGTCTCGGTCGCCGGAGTTTTCCGCTTGCGTGATTTGCGAAAAGCCGGCAACCTGGAACCTGCGTTTGAATTGGACGCAACGCATTTCGGCCCCGCCAAGTCGTCGTACTGAAGCAGTTGAGTGCGCTGCGGGGTGTCGCATTCTGAAATGACGGATCGAAAACTCGGAGCAGCGCGATGTCTCTCAACTCCAAGGTTGGTTTGATGCTGTTAGCGAGCATCAGTTCGGTCGCGATGTTCGCGGGCTGCGGACACTCGGAGGCTAACGTCTCGACGGCCACGGTCACACTCGGTACTGCGGCGGCCGAGACGAATCCGTCGCCATCGAAAGCGACCGAGCCGGAGGTTGTGCCAGCGTCTGCCAGTGAGGCAACTTCCGGTGAGCATGTGCCGGTCAAGACGCCCACAGAGAACACGTCCGCTGCGCCGGCTGGTTCAGCGCCTCCGACAAACGGAGCGGCGAGCGATGAGGCTCGCACATTCAAAGTCGAGGGGCCGGAGAACTCGATTCGCGTCAGCTTTGACGACGTTGATCTGCTGAAGGTGATGAACCTCGATCCGGTCCCGGCCGATGCTCCTGACCGGTTGCCGAAGTGGCTGAAGGAGCTGGATGGCAAAAGGATTCGAGTTCGCGGCTTCATGTTCCCGCCGTTTCAAGACACTGACATCCGCGGCTTCGTGCTGGCTCGCGACAATCAGATTTGCTGCTTCGGCCGGACTGCGAAAGAATACGACTTAGTCGAGATCTTCATGCGCAAAGGGGTCTCGACGCACTACATTCAAAACCGCCCGTTCGATGTCGTTGGAGTCTTCCGCATCAAATCGGAGATCGAGAAGTACTCGGCGATGTACGAGATGGAAGACGCGATCGTCATCGAAAAATAATCTGGAGCCTTGCCATGAAATCCCGCCTGCTCATCGTTCTGACTGTCGCTGCGCTGTTCGCACCGCAATTCGCGTTTGCCGCCAAGCACACGAAGAACACTTTCTACTGCTGCCCGTTCTGTTCGGCTCCATCGCTGACGCTCAGCGAGCAATTGACTCAGGCCGATGCCGCCGTGCTCGTGCTTTGGGTCGATGGAAAGATGCCGACGGAGAAGTCGGCCGGCACGACAACGTACTCGGTCGTCGAAATCTCGCGCGGGCCGAAGGATCTCAAGAAGGACGACAAGCTCACCGTGCCCCGTTACCGAGCCGGCAAGAAGGGAGATCTCTTCATGCTGTTCGGCACGAAGGACAAGGAGATCGACTGGTCAAGCCCGCTCGAAGTGACTGAGACGACCTACCAATACATCGTGCAGGCTCCGTCTCCGGAAACGCCGACGACCAAGCGTTTGGAATACTTCCTGAAGTTCTTGGAGTACTCCGACCAGCTCGTCTCGAACGACGCGTATGGTGAGTTCGCGAATGCTCCCTATGAGGACATCGTCAAAGTCAAAGACAAGATGGACCGCGAGAAGATTCGCAAATGGATCGCCAGCAGCGAGACCTCTCCGACTCGAATGGGGTTGTATGGACTGCTGCTCGGCCTGTGCGGCAACGAAAAAGACGCGCTGCTCATGCGAGCGAAGATCGAAGAAGAGACTCAGGATTTTCGCCTGGGTATCGACGGCTTGATCTCCGGCTATCTGCTGCTGACCGGTGAGAAGGGCTTGGAGAGCATCGACAAGAGTAAGCTCAAGAACAAGAAAGCTCCGTTCAGCGAGACCTACGCCGCGATGCAGGCATTGCGATTCATGTGGACCTACGGCAACGGCCGTGTCAGCAAGGAACGCTTGCGACAGTCGATGCGCGAACTGCTCGATCGCCCGGAACTCGCCGATCTCGTCGTCGCGGACCTCGCCCGCTGGGAAGACTGGTCGGTGCAAGAGCGCTTGATGAATCTCTACGGAGAAGGAGACTACGCGATCCCGTCAGTGAAGCGAGCGATCGTCCGCTACCTGCTGACCGCGGCGAAAGTCCAGCCGCCGAAAGTGGAAGTCGCGAAGAAGGACGACGGGACGAATGACGAAGTGAAGAAAGATCCTCCGGCCGAAGTCAAACTGAAGCTGGATGTCCTCCCCGACTCGGCGGTCCAAGCCCGCGCGAACCTCGACAAGCTGCGCGAGAAAGACGCGAAGACCGTGAAGGAAGCTGAGCGCTTCTTCTTCTTGCAATAACGCTGCCGCTCGACGGTCACACTGGGAATGGTGAATCCGATGACATCGCAAGTATTGACCAAGCCGACGACCAGCTTGATGACGGCTGACGAGTTCTACGACTTCGTCCATCTGCCGGAACATCGCAATCGCATCTTCGAGTTAGACCGAGGGAGGGTTGTTGAAATGTCTCGTCCTGGAATCCGGCATGGCGTGGTGTGCGCGAATGTGAGTTTCATGTTGGTTGCGTTCACTCGACAGCGTGCTCGCGGCATCGTCATCAGCAACGACGCTGGTTTGATCGTTGAACGTGATCCCGATTCGGTGTTCGGTCCCGATGTTTTCCTTTACGACGAGATCATCAGCTACGAAGACCTTCCGCAGCGTTGGGAGGATCGTCCGCCAACGCTCGTGGTCGAGGTGCTCTCACCGAACGACAGCACCACAAAACTAAATCGTCGCATTGGCCGTTTTCTGGCGATGGGTGTGCCGCTCGTGTGGGTGCTCGATCCCGAGGACAGCACCATGACGGTTCATCAAGCTCACCGCCCGCTGGTCGTGCTGGATGCGGCCGACGAAGTGACCGGGTTGGAATTCGTGGCCGATCTAAAAATGAAAGTCGCCGATTTCTTCGCGACTCCGGGCAATGCGTGACAGTTTCCCTTGGAGAGCGGCGATGAACTCACGTAGCAAATGCGTCAGCTTGGTATTGCTGTTGGTCGCAATTTTTCTGTGTGTCTCCCGCGCCGCCGCCTGTCCGTTCTGCGGGCCGCCTCAGTCTCGGTTGAGCGAGCGACTCGGCAAGAACGACGTCGCCGTGTACGCGGAGTGGGTCGAAACGACTCCCGGCAAGAATAACTTTAGTGGCAGTACTCTGTTTCGCGTAATCGAACGAATTCGAGGTCCGGAGAAGAAACTGACGTTCCTCAAGGGAGATCAAATCACACTTCCCCGCGAATTGAACGGCGAGCGCGGCCAGCGTTGTCTGATCTTCGGGCGCAAGGAAGACGAGATCGTTTGGGAGTCCCCGGTCCCTGTCTCTGACGAGGCGTATCAGTACGTTCGGAAAGCTCCCGCCTTCGACGACCCGGTCGAGAAGCGGTTGGAGTATTATGTGAACTTCCTCGAATCGCGCGACTCGCTGATCTCAATGGACGCGATCGCCGAGTTTGCGACCGTTCCGTATTC
>JAYVQJ010000487.1:0-2010 GCA_043777235.1 Planctomycetia bacterium | reverse complement strand
CGAAGACTTCGGCTCGTTCCAGCGGCACACCCGCTCGGTCTTTGGCGGAGAGAATCGGCTCATCGGTCAGCGGCCATTCGATGCCGAGGGCGGGGTCGTTCCAGAGCAGCGTCCGTTCGTGCTCCGGGAAGTAATAGTCGGTGCATTTGTAGGTGAAGTCGACCGAGTCCGTGAGCACGCAGAATCCGTGAGCACATCCCGGCGGAACGTAGACTTGTTGGCACGTCTCGTCGTTGAGTTCAAAGCCCAGCCAACGGCCGAAGGTCGGTGACGATTTTCGGACATCGACGACGACGTCGAAGATCTTCCCGCGCAGCACCTGCACCAGTTTTCCTTGCGGATGTTGAATCTGATAGTGCAGCCCGCGCAGCGTTCCCTTGGACGATCGTGAGAAGTTGTCTTGGACGAACTCGGCGGTGATGTCGGCGTCGCGATAGCGCTGCCGCTGAAATGTTTCGGTGAACAAGCCGCGCGGGTCACGAAAGACCTTCGGCTGAATCACGAGCACGCCAGCGATCGCAGTGGTTTGAACGTCCATGAGAATTCACGCAGGGCTTGAGGTCGCTTGCTGAAGGATGGTCGCCCAGTCATCCGGCGCGACCGGTTGAGCTTCATCGGACAGCATCACCGGGATGTCGTCTTTCACGGCGTAGCGCAGCCGGCATGAATCGGAACTGCACACGAAGCTCGGCCCATCGACGACCAGTTTGCTGCGGCAAGCCGGGCAGACGAGCAGTTGGGCATAGGGCTGAAGATTGATGGACATGGAAGATGGCTCGGGACACTAACCCGAAGCGTCAGCGAGGGCGGGCGCTTCAATCGGACGGATTCACGTCAGCGGAGTTCTCTGAAGCGTTTGCCCTCGCTGACGCTTCGGGTTACGAGTTCGTCAGAACCCGCGCAGGGCGCGGATGTCATCGAACGTGCGGAGTTGATAGCCGATCTGCACATAGTCCAGCAACCGGCACAGACAGCGAACGGCGACACCGAGACCGTCCGGGCCGCTGAAGCCTCCGAACTGGCCGCCACCTTTGAGGTGCGGTTCGACTTCTAAATGGAAGCCGGGCGCGCCGAGCGACTTGATTCGCTTTTCGAGTTTCGGCAGGTGCTCACGCAAGTCTTTCAGGACGAGATCATGTCCGGCGTCACCACGATCGGCGGGAACAAAGTTCTTCAGACCCTCTTCATCGACCGTGCCGGTCCAAGTCATCGACGGGTCGATCTTGTAGTCCTTGATGTGCATCCAGCCGAGGTAGTCGCGCATCGCGAGATACTCTTCGTAGCACTGCATCGGCGACTTGTTCTGACAGGCGACGTTGCCGCCGTCGAAGATCAGCAGCATGTTTTTGCGTTTCACCGCGCGAGCCAGCTTGGCCATCAGCGGGCCGGTGTCGCCGATCAAATTCGGTTCGATTTCGAGTCCGTAGACGAGTCCCGCTTTCCCACACAGGTCGGCGATCTGACCGATCTGATCAACGGCTTGCTGGAAGTACGGCTGCGGGTCTTCGCCGCGCGGCGGATAGAACGAGAAGCCGCGAATCAGCACCGTGCCGAGTTCCTTTGCGGCATTGATCGTCGAGGCGACTTCCGTCTTGAGGTACTCCTTGAACGGCACGAACTTGTTGTGCGAGCCGTCCTCTTTGTCCTTCAGCTTCACCTTGCCGATGCGTGAGCCGATGCTGGTGACGCGGACACCGTATTCCGAGTTGAGCTTCGCGAGCGTTTGGTACTCGGCCTTGCTGAGCGCGACGACATGCTTGACCTCGCCGGTCGAGTTCACGTCGATGAATCGCGGGCTGTAGAACTTCAGTCCGACGGCCGCGAGAGCGGAAAGCTGCTCGAGCGCAGTCTTGCGATTGGCAGCTTCGTCGGCAAAGGCGCTCAGGAATACTTGCGGATGAGCGATCATGCGGAGCCTTTCGAGAGGTCGGGGCAACCGGTCCATTCCTCTGACCAGATTCCTCTGACCACATTCGATTTGGGTCAGAGGAATCTGGTCAGAGGAATGGA
>JAYVQJ010000486.1:0-7710 GCA_043777235.1 Planctomycetia bacterium | reverse complement strand
GGAAAAGCACGCCGAGGCCATCAAGGACTTCGACAAAGCGATCGAATTGGATGACGGCATCCTGCTGGCGTACAACCGCCGAGCCAATGCGAAGGTCCGACTTTCACAGTACGCCGACGCCAAAAAAGACTTCGAGAAGTTGACGACTCAGGACACTCCCAGCGGCGAGGGAGTCACCGGCCTCGCCATCTGCCTGGCCGTCGAAGGGAAATTCGAGGAAGGGATCAAACGAGTCGAAGAGGCGCGAGCCAAGTACGCGAACAACGGTTTTTTTTCCTACAACGTCGCCTGCGTCTATGGCCGAGCGATCGAACACTTAGTCAAGGACGATAAGTTCCCCGACCGTGACAAGAAGCTGGAAGCATTCCGCCGCAAGGCTCTCGATGATTTGCGCAACTCGCAAAAGCTGGGCTTCAACGACCTCGAATGGCTGAAGAAAGACCCAGACCTCAACTCGCTCCACGACCTACCGGAGTTCCAAGAGATCTCCACGATCAAGGCGAAGTAGGTCTGCGAAGTAACCCGAAGCGTCAGCGAGGGAGTCGGGAAATGCAGCGTGTCATCGGCCCTCGCTAATGCTTCGGGTTACTTTTGAAACCGCCTCTAGCAAGCCTGACCTAATCGTTCCAGCCGTGAGCGTCGCGCACTTTGATCATCGCGCCGAGGATCGTGTTCCAGGTTGACGGATTCTCCAGCGTCGAGTTCGGGAACATGCAGCCGTCCCAGCAGAGATGCCGGATGCCGCGGTCCTTCGCACCCTTCAGCCAGTAGCCGGCTGTCGCGGTGATGTCGAGCTTCCCGTTCGGATCGTCCGCTCGGCAGTGACGCCCGGTCTTGTCGTGCGAACCAGAGCCATGCACGGTGCCATCGTTCTGTGCGACATGGAAGTCGATCGTCCACGGACGCAGCGCGTCGGTCAGCTTCGTGTACGCGACGTCGAACTCGGCCTGGGTGTAGCCCTCTTTCAGCAAGGCATGCTCCGGAGCGTTGTAGCCCAGTAGGTACAAATACGTGTGAGCCTGATCGGCTTGGAACCCAACCGTCCCCGGCATGTCGGTCGCTTCGAGCAGATCGACCATGTCCTTCCACGAGTGCATCCCGCCCCAGCAGATTTCTCCCTCGGCCGCGAGCCGTTCGCCATGCGCCGCCGCGACGATGCCCGCTTCGCGGAACGTCGAGGCGATCTTCTTCGTGTTGCCGACCGGGTCTTCCAGCCAGTGACTCGGCCCATCGGCCGCGTCGATGCGGATGATGCCGTACTTCCGCACGCCATGCTCGTTGAGGATGCGAGCAATCCGGCACGCCTTCTTCACCGCCAGCACAAACTTGGCTCGCTGTTCCGGGCCGCCCATCGAACTGTCGCCAACCGTCCCCGGCCAGACCGGAGCCACCACCGATCCAACGGCCAATCCCTTCGAGGCGATCTTGTCCGCCAACCGCCGGACGTCGTCCTCTTTCAAGTCGATGCCGATGTGCGGGTCGAACAAAAACAGATCGACGCCATCAAACTTCTGCCCGTTGACGTTGGCCTGAGTCGTCAGCTCCAGCATGCGGTCCAGGCTGATGAACGGCTCCGCTCCGGGAGACCCTTTGCCGACCAAACCGGGCCACATGGCGTTGTGCAGTTTCGGGAAGACGTTGCTCATGGCTGATCCTTCAAGAATTCGGACGAGAGACGGAGAATGAGTTCGATTTGCGACGGTTAGATAGCGAATCGTTGCTCGCCTGAAAAGTAGACCGGTCACTCCGTGACCGGAAGATTCGAGCCACGGAGTGACTCGTCTACATTATTCTTTGGCTTCCTGGAACGTTCCCTTGCGGGATGACAGCAGCCGCCAAACCCGATTGAATACCGCGACACCGATCCGCAATCACGAGGTTTCCGTGCCGCATCATCGTTCCGTTCTCATCTGCGAAGACGAAGACGTCATCCGCCGTTCGCTGGCCGAACTGCTGGCGAGCGAGGGCTACGTCGTCTCGCCCGCCGACAAGGTCGCCGACGCGGTCTCATTGGCGATGAGCCATGACTTCGACGTCGCGATCTGCGACGTGATGCTTCCCGACGGTGACGGCATCGACTTGCTCAAGCGGCTGATCCGGCTGAACCCGCGAACGGCGGTGCTGGTCATCACTGCCTACGCGACCGTCGAGAACGCCGTCGAAGCGTTCAAGAACGGAGCCTTCGATTACCTCGTCAAGCCGGTGATCTTCGACGACCTGCTCAACAAGCTGCAGCGACTGTTTCAGTTCCGAGCACTCGATCTCGAAAACCAAGCGCTCCGCCGCGAACTCGCGCGGCGCGAGGACTTCGATCAGATCGTCGGATCGAGTCAATCGCTCGCCGATTTGCAGGACGCGATCCGCAAGGTCGCCAAGACAAACGCCAACGTGCTGCTCGTCGGCGAGTCCGGCACCGGCAAGGAATTGTTCGCCCGCGCGATTCACAAAGCCGGCCCGAAGAGCCACGAAAAATTCCTCGCCGTGAATTGCAGCACGCGGCCGGTCGAGCTGCTCGAAGCGCAGCTCTTCGGATCGAAGCTGGCGTCGATCTCCGGTTCGTCGGCCGATCAAGTCGGCATCTTCCAACACGCGGGTGAAGGGACCGTGCTGCTCGATGAAATCAGCGAGCTGCCCTTGAGCACTCAAGCGAAACTCCTGCGAGCGATCGAGTATCAAGAAATCCTGCCGCTGGGCGGTTCCGATCCGGTGCATGTCTCGGCTCGCATGATTGCCACGACGACCCGCGATCTCGCCCGCGAAGTTGCCGAGCGTCGTTTCCAAGACGATCTCTTCTATCGGCTCGACGGCGTGAAGCTGACAATCCCGCCGCTGCGCGAACGCTCGGACGACATCCCGGAACTGGTCGAGTTCTTCATCGGCCGCCACTCAAAAGCCATGAACAAGCGCGTGGCCGGAGCAACCAGCGAGACGGTTCGCGTGCTGATGTCGGCTCAGTGGAAAGGCAACGTCCGGCAGCTCGACAACGCCATCGAACGAGCGGTGCTGATGTGCGACGGGCCACACATCCAACCGGACGACCTGCCGCCGGAGCTGCTCGGCTTCGCTCAGCCGCTTCCCGACACCGATGACCTCCGCACCGCCCTGCGACACTACGAACGCTTGCATCTCTCGCGAGTCCTCCGCCAGTGGCCCGACAAACGCGAGGCGGCGAAACGACTGAAGCTCGGCCTGTCGAGCCTGTACCGCAAGATCGAAGAACTGGGGATTGAACTTTGACGGACAACTGATGAGCGTCGATCCGCATGACGAGAGGCGAATGTTCCGACGAGTAGCGGTTCAGCCGCGGAGCGGCGACGTATCGTAGCCGGGGGCGCAAGCCCCCGGTTGAATGCCAACCATGAAATCAAAGCCCCGGAGGGGCGACGGAAATGTTTCCGTCGCCCCTCCGGGGCTACAAGATCATCCATGAATCCGAATCCGGGGGCTTGCGCCCCCGGCTACAATCCGCCGCCACTCCGTGGCTCTGTTGGCTCGATGGAACCGCGATCATGACATCCATCACCGACCTCTCTCGCCGCCATTGGCTGCAATCCGCTTCCGCCGGACTCGGCTCAATCGCGCTCACGAGCCTGCTCGCCGATGAACAATCGCCAAACCAAAAAACGCACTTCGCGGCGCGAGCCAAGCGAGTCATCTATCTCTTCCAATCCGGCGCGCCGTCGCAGATGGACTTGTTCGACGAAAAGCCGAAGCTCGCCGATCTGCGAGCCACCGAACTCCCCGATTCGATTCGCCAAGGTCAGCGGCTCACCGGCATGACCAGTCGGCAGGCGAGCTTTCCGATTGCTCCGACGATGTTCAAATTCGCAAAGCACGGCAAGAGCGGCGTGAACCTCAGCGAACTGCTGCCGCACACAGCCGGCGTCGCCGACGAACTCTGCGTCATCAAGTCGATGCACACCGAAGCGATCAATCACGACCCGGCGATCACGTTCTTTCAAACCGGCAACCAACTCGCCGGCCGGCCGAGCATCGGGAGTTGGCTGCATTACGGACTCGGCAGCGAGAACGCTGATCTGCCGGCGTTCGTCGTGATGATCTCGAACGGCTCTGGAAATCCGGCTGATCAACCGTTGTACGACCGGCTGTGGGGGAGCGGCTTCCTGCCATCGAAGTTTCAGGGAGTCAAATTCCGCAGCGTCGGCGATCCGGTGCTGTATCTCTCGAATCCACCAGGGCAGGATGTGGCGACTCGGCGGCGAGTGCTCGATGACCTCGCCGAACTCAATCGCATCAAGCTCGACGAGTACCGCGACCCGGAGATCGCGACGCGGATCAGTCAGTACGAACTGGCGTATCGGATGCAGACGTCAGTTCCCGAACTGACCGACGTGTCGAGCGAACCGGAACACATCTTCGACTTGTACGGCCCCGACGCTCGCAAGCCCGGCACGTTCGCGGCGAACTGTTTGCTCGCTCGGCGATTGGCCGAGCGCGGCGTGCGATTCATTCAGCTCTTTCATCGCGGTTGGGATCAGCATCTCAACTTGCCGAAGGCGATTCGCGGCCAGTGTCGCGACACCGATCAACCTTCCGCCGCGTTGATCCGCGACCTCAAACAACGCGGGTTGCTCGAAGACACGCTGATCGTGTGGGGTGGCGAGTTCGGTCGCACGGTGTATTGCCAGGGCAAGCTGACTGCCGAGGACTACGGCCGCGATCATCACCCGCGCTGCTTCTCGATCTGGCTGGCCGGCGGCGGCATTCGCGGTGGGTACTCGCACGGAACGACCGACGATTTCTCGTACAACATCACTGAGAACCCGGTCCACGTCCACGACCTGCACGCCACGCTGCTGCACTGCCTGGGGATCGACCACACGCGGCTGACGTTCAAATTCCAAGGCCGCGACTACCGACTGACCGACGTGCATGGCGAAGTCGTCAAGCCGCTACTGGCGTGAGTCGAAGTTTCGCGTGCGCGTCTTCCTTGGCAGCACGAGGCGAGAACCTGAGAATCGTATTTCTGATTTTTTCAAACTCACGCGGGAAGGCTTGATTGGTTTGGAGTCGGGCTACACGACAGGAATGCGAGTCATGGAATGACTCGCCTACGTAGCTCAGTCATTCCATGACTGAGATTCGCTTTGCAACCGAACCGACAAAAGCCATCAATCTCGACTGCGAGAAGTTTCTCCCTGAAGGAGTTTCGCCATGAAGTGGTTGCTGGCTCGTCTCGCGTTGTGCGGTTGCGCGTTGTTCTCCGGACCGATCGTCGCTCAGGACTACAAACTGCACTCGTTCGAGCGGCAGCAGCTCACCGACGTGTATTTCTCCGAAGGGGCGAACTTCGGCGACTTGAATCGTGACGGGAAACTCGACGCGATTCATGGGCCGTACTGGTGGCAGGGGCCGGAGTTCAAAGTTCGGCGGGAGATCTTCGAGCCGAAGCCGCAGAACCGTGACGGGTACTCGACCAACTTTTTCACTTGGGTCTACGACTTCACCGGTGACGGCTGGAACGATCTCGTCAGTGTCGGCCTGCCCGGTTCGGCAGCCGTGCTCTACATCAATCCGGGCGAAGGCAAAGTTCTCGAAGAGACAAATCATTGGCAGACACAAAAGGTGCATGATGGCATCGGCAACGAGTCGCCGCAGTTCGTGAATCTGATCGGGGACAAACAGCCGGAACTGGTCTGCAATCACAACGGCAAGTTCGGCTACGCGACGTTCGATGTGAAGAAGTCGACCGAGCCGTGGGTCTGGCACGCGATCTCGGTGAACGTTGGCGAGTATCCCTTCGGTCACGGCCTCGGCGTCGGCGACGTGAACGGCGACGGCCGAGCCGACGTGATCTGGAAAGGGGGCTGGTACGAACAACCGAAGTCGCTCGACGGCGATCCGCTATGGACGTCTCACAAATACCAATTCGCCGGACCGGGCGGTGCGGACATGTTCGCCTACGACGTCGATGGCGACGGCGACAATGATGTCATCACCAGCTTGGCCGCGCACACGTTTGGCTTGGCGTGGTTCGAGCAGGTGAAAGAGGGCGACGAGATCACGTTCAAGAAGCACCTCATCATGGGGGACAAGCCGGAAGACAGTCCGTATGGCGTGCTCTTCACCGAACCGCACGCGGTCGAGTTGCACGACATGGACGGGGACGGCCTGAAGGACATCGTGACCGGCAAGACGTATTGGTCGCATCACCGCCAGTCGCCGATGTGGGACGCGGGCGCGGTCGTGTATTGGTTCAAACTGGTGAGGGGTGAGGGGCGAGGGGTGAGGGGCGAGGGAGAAGACAAACCGCAGAACACTCCTCCCTCCTCCCTCCCCCCTCCCCACTCTTCCGTTGACTGGATTCCGTATCTCGCCGATGGCGAGTCGGGCATTGGTCGGCAGCTCAACATCGCCGATGTCGATGGCGACAAGCTGCCGGAGATCATTGCTGGCGGGATGGTCGGCTCGCACGTTTTGCGGCATCGAGTGAAGAACGTCTCGAAGGACGAATGGCTCGAAGCTCAGCCGTTGAAGAAGACGCCGGTGGCGATGGCGGATGGCCTTTCGCCGCAGGAAGCGGCCAAGCAAATGACGGTTCCGCCGGGCTTCAAGGCGTCGCTCGTCGCCGGCGAGCCGCTCGTGCATCAGCCGGTCGCGTTCACGTTTGATGCGCGCGGGCGGATTTGGGTGGCTGAAGCCTACACCTATCCGAATCGAGCGAAGGACGGCCAAGGGCAGGACAAGATCGTCATCCTCGAAGACAAGGATGGCGATGGGTATCACGAGACTCGGAAGGTCTTCATCGAAGGCTTGAATCTCGTCAGCGGATTGGAACTCGGCTTCGGCGGCGTGTGGGTCGGAGCGGCTCCGTATTTGATGTTCATCCCAGATCGGGACGGGGACGATGTGCCGGACGTAGCCGAGTCGCTCCGCGACTCGGATTCCGCAGCGGGGAAGTCGTCGGCGAAGTCCAAGTCACAAGAGAAATCAACGTCGCGCCCGGAATCCGCGTCACGGAGTGACGCGGCTACGAAGGACATCCCGGCCGGTGCGACGGTGCTGCTCGACGGCTTCGGCTGGCAGGACACGCATGAGACGCTCAATGCGTTTATCTGGGGGCCGGATGGTTGGCTCTATGGGTGTCACGGAGTCTTCACGCATTCGAAGGTCGGCAAGCCGGGGACTCCGGATGAGCAGCGACAAGGCTTGAACGCGGGGGTGTGGCGGTATCATCCAACAAAACATGTGTTCGAGGTGTTTGCTCACGGCAGCAGCAATCCGTGGGGGGTCGATTTCAATGAGCACGGGCACGCCTTCATCACGGCCTGCGTGATTCCGCATCTGTACCACATCATTCAAGGGGCGAGGTATCAGCGGCAGGGAGGTCAGCACTTCGACAAATACTTCTTTGAAGACATCAAGACGATCGCCGATCACCAGCATTACGTTGGCAACTTGCGAGACCACGCTTGGTGGGGCCATGAACCGCACGCTCCGACCGACACGCTCGCGGCGGGGGGCGGGCACGCTCACGCGGGGGCGATGATTTATCTCGGCGACAATTTCCCGCCGCAGTATCGCAACACGCTCTTCATGTCGAACATCCACGGCAACCGAGTGAATCAGGACGTGCTGGTTCGCAAAGGCTCCGGGTACGTCGGCAAGCACGGCCAGGATTTGCTGATCGCCAACGACCGCTGGTTCCGAGGCATCAACCTGAAGACCGGCCCCGACGGCAGCGTGTAC
>JAYVQJ010000485.1:0-7719 GCA_043777235.1 Planctomycetia bacterium | reverse complement strand
TTCTGAGGCTCATCACTCCGGGCTTGAACAACGATCATGAGTTGGACACGAACGCTCGCAATGTTTGCTGTCGGTTGTCTGCTCACTACGGCAGCGGCTTCGGTCAAAGGTCAGGAGCCTTGGTTCCGACCGAACGGGCTCTGGCCATCGAAGAGCGTGATCCTGCGCGGGCAGGAGCCAGAGGGAATCGAACCTCGCGAATCAGAAGACTCAGGCGAAGAGCCTATCGAGACGGATCGTGACTCGTTCACTCCCTCGACGAGAACCGTCTCGGCACAGCGCACGATCATCGAGTCGTCGTACTCGTTCATCGACAATCGCCATTCCGCCGACACGCACAGCCTGCCCGAACTGCTGGTCCGCTATGGATTGAACGACTGGCTCGAATTGCGATTGGGTGGCAACTACGAAGTCGGTGGTGGAGGATCCGAGGTCTCAGGCGGCGCGGGCGAAGAAGAAGTCCACGGCAATGGAATCGTCCGCGAGACCCAACTCTTGTACGGCCTCAAGACACGGCTCAGTGAGCAAAACAATTGGTTCCCCGAAAGCAGCCTGATCGTGCAAGGCCACACGCCAGCATCCGGCCCGGACCCGGCGACGGCGTTCTCGCTGGGCTATGTTGTCGGCTGGGAGCTGCCCGATGACTGGAAGCTCGATTCTGCAATTAAGTACGGCGCGGACAAAGAAGGCAACGACCGTTTTGAAGCGTGGGCACCGTCGATTATCCTGCGCAAGACGATCGCGAAACGCTGGAACCTTCACGCCGAATACTTCGGTCACTTCTCACAAGACAAGAAAGAGGGCTTTCGACGCCACTACATCAGCCCTGGCGTGCATTACCTCGTCACTCCCAACGTCGAACTCGGCGTGCGACTCGGCTGGGGACTGAACGACGACGCGTCCAAGTTCTTTAGCAACGTGGGTGTTGGCTGGCGATTCTGAGTGCAATGCAATGACACGGCTGGCTTGTTGTCCGGTCAAACGGAATCAACGAAATTCGTGAACCGTCAACGAAAACGCGGGCCGCCCCTTGCCGAGCGGCCCGCGTGGTTCACAACCGTGCCGAATTACTTGTGCGGACTCTCCTTCAGCTTTTGCAGCACCTCATCGAGGTTGAAGCTGGCGGCCTTCTGACGTTGTGGATAGTCCTTGAACGTCATCAGGAACTTGCCGACGTAATCCTGTGCAGGGACCAGCAGAAACGCATGGTCTATTATCCAGTCGTAGTAGGTGTTCGACGTGATGTCCGCTCGTTCGTATGGATCGATCCGCAGTTTGAACATCTTCGGCAGGCGCAGAGTGACGAAAGGTTCCGACCAGATCCGCAGTGTTCCCGCGACCCGTTGTTCCATGAAGACGAACTTCCAATTGTCGAACCGCAGGGCCACGAGCTGCTGGTCGTCATTGCAATAGAGGAACGACTCTCGTGGGCTCTTCTCCACTTGGCCGGTCAGATACGGAACCAGATTGAAGCCGTCCAGATGAACCTTGTAGGTCATGTCCCCGACCTTGTAGCCCTTCAGCAACTTCTCGGTGACATCCGAGTCTCCCGCAATCGCCGCAAGGGTCGGCAACCAGTCGTGGTGGGCAATTATCTGATTCGAGATGGTGTTTGGCTTGATCTTGCCCGGCCAGCGGACCATGCACGGCACGCGATAGGCCCCTTCCCAGTTGGTGTTCTTCTCGCTGCGGAACGGGGTCATGCCACCGTCCGGCCAGGAGTTCATGTGCGGGCCGTTGTCTGTCGAGTACATGACAAACGTGTTGTCCGCGATGCCGGCATCATCAAGAGCCTTGAGCACCGTGCCGACGTTCTTGTCGTGGTCGATCATGGAGTCGTGGTACTCACTCTGCCAACGACCGGATTGGCCTTTGCTCTCAGGCTTGGTGTGCGTGCGCAAGTGCATGTGGGTGAAGTTGACCCACACGAAGAACGGCTTGTCCGCCTTGACCTGCCGCTGGATGAAGTCCACCGCCCTGGCGGCCACGTCATCGTCGATCGTTTCCATTCGCTTCTTGGTGAGCGGTCCGGTGTCCTTGATCGTTTGCCTGCCGACTTTGCCGGAGCGTGGGTCCACCGTTGGGTCGTCCTTGTCGCTGGCCTTGCAGTCGAGCACACCGCGCGGGCCATACTTCGCACGAAACTCCGGGTCTTTCGGATAGTCGGGCAACTCCGGCTCTTCCTCGGCGTTGAGGTGATACAGGTTTCCGTAGAACTCGTCGAAGCCGTGGACGGTCGGCAGGAATTCGTTGCGGTCGCCGAGATGGTTCTTTCCAAATTGACCAGTGGCGTATCCGAGCGGTTTGAGCATCTCGGCGATCGTCGGATCTTCCTTCCGCAACCCAAGGGTCGCGCCCGGCAGACCGACCTTGGTCATCCCGGTCCGCATGCCGTGCTGGCCGGTGATGAACGATGCCCGACCGGCCGTGCAGCTTTGCTCGGCGTAGTAGTCGGTGAACATCATCCCTTCCTTGGCCACTCGGTCGATGTTCGGCGTCTTGTAACCCATCAAGCCGTGCGAGTAGGCGCTGATGTTCGATTGGCCGATGTCGTCTCCCCAGATGATGCAGATGTTCGGCTTCTTGCCTGACGCCTGAGCCACAGCGGCCACGGCGAGGTTGTGATTCGCCAGTGCCAACAAGTTCTCGTCGCGCGACGATTTCTCGCAGCAGCTCGTTTGACTGACGCTCGCCGTGGTAGCCGAAGTTGTGAGACTTCGGTCCGAACTTTCACGAGTCCGGCTACCTCGGACGGTGATTTCTTCACCGCTCCGAACCGCTCGCGTTGGCGAAGCCGTCGCCTGAGGCTGCCACGGCAGCCGTTCTTGAGCGGCGACGAATCCAATCGCCGCGCCGATGACCAACATGGCCATCGTCTGAATGTTCCTCATGATGTTTCCTTTCAAAAGAGTTCCTGTCACTCAGTAGTTCCAAATTTGATTTGCTGTGCATCTGCCTTTATCCCGAAGGGATTGCGTCACATAGCCCAGGGCTGTCCGCGAATGCGGGCTACCCTGGGTGGAGGAGGGCACGTTCGGTCTACCCTGAAAGGGTTGCGTCGTTCGAGAAATCTCGATGACGGAACCCCTTCGGGGTACATCGGCCGTTTCAATTCCAAACCCAGGGTAGCTCGCTGCGCGAGCAACCCTGGGCTATGTGACGCAACTCCTTCGGAGTAAAGACAAACACAATTCCCTCGAACTTGAAACTACCCTCACTTCACTTTCGCCACCGGCTTCACACATCGAAAGCCGAGATGATTGCTGCCGCTCGTCACTTCACCTTTGCCGCGTGTGCCGATCATGTACCGCGTGCAATACTGCTCGTTGCAGAGGAACGATCCGCCGCGATGGACTCGCTTGGGTTCGTTCGGCTCGGCGGGATCGAAGCTCTTCGACGGACCTTGAGGATTGCGAGCGACATTTTTCGACGCCGCGAGTTCCGCGTAGTAGTCCACTCGGTACCAGTCCGAGCACCATTCCCACACATTGCCCGCCAGATCGTGCAGGCCATACTCGTTTGGCGGGAACTGAGCGACAGGGGCAATCCCCGCGAAGCCATCGGTCGCATCGTCCTGCGACGGAAACCGTCCCTGCCAAATGTTGGCCATCCATTTGCCGTCGGGCTGAAGCTCATCCCCCCAACCATAAGTCTGACCGGCTCGACCACCGCGCGCAGCAAACTCCCATTCGGCTTCCGTCGGCAGTCGCTTCCCCGCCCACTTGGCGAAAGCCTCGGCATCTTCGTAGGCGATGTGAACCACGGGAAACTTTTCGCGCCCTTCAAGATTGCTGTCGGGGCTGGTCGGATGTCGCCAGTTCGCCCCTTTCACATAGTTCCACCAGCGATAGTGATCGTCGAGCGGCACCGGTCCATCAGGTGGCGTGAACACGACCGACCCCGCCACCAGATTCTCCGGCGGTGCCCCCGGATAATCCTCCGCCTTCGGAGTCCGCTCCGCGAACGTGACATAGCCGGTCGCCTTCACGAACTCAGCGAATTGTTCATTCGTGACTTCGGTTTGATCCATCCAAAAGCCATCGACGAAGACCCGATGAATTGGCCGAGCATCCACCATCGCATCCGGCCCCCCATGCGGCTTCGATCGCGGGTCTTCGCAGCCCATCGAAAACTCGCCACCCGGAATCCACACCATATCCAACGGACTGTTCTCAGCCTTCTCCGCCGAATTCAGAACCGTGTTTTTGAAGGCAACACCGTCGAACTCGCGTGACGATTTAGATGCCTCTGATTCGCTCCGTGTGGTCGCTGTTGCCGATGTCGGTTCGGAGACTGATGGAGCACGACTCTCTCCGTTCCACAATCGTAGGCTCGCCCAAACGATCAGAGCCGAACCACACACCAGCGCAAGCTGAGTGCTCCAATTCAACGACGCGCGTTGCTCCGTAGTCGTTGACAAACTCGATTTCAATTTCATCTGTGAGCGGCCATTTTGTTGCGAGCCTTGTGGTTTCAGATCCGAGTCAATCACTCCTTCGGCTCTGGAATCCTTACCAAGATCCACTGCTGAGTTTTGTCCTTACCGTAATGGATCAGCATGGTGGTTTCGTCTTTGGTGAGGTTGGCGATGCCAACCTCATAGACGATGGTCTTGCGATCGGCGACGGTCCAGGCGGCTCGTTGCGTTTTCGCGTCCACCGCGCCGGCGAGCTTCTCGGTGACGTCTGTCGTGCCGTTGTAGTACTCGCCGCTGATGATCCCTTCCTTGCCGAGTGCGAGTTGAACGAATTGCGTCGCCGTCTTCTCATCGCCTTGAACCATTCCGAACACGCCGAGTGGTTTCGGAGCCTCGTCTTTGGCGGGAGTCGCTTTCTCGGCGGTGGCCGCGATCTGAGTTGCCTGCGTGGCGTACTCTTCTTGAGTCGCGACGGCGTCACCATTCACATAGACCGAATCACCTTCATAGACCGTGGTCGTGCCGTAGTCGTAGTACATGGGCTGCGAGGCATACGCTCCATAGCCTCCCCAGCTCGCGACAGCGGCCCAGGCCACGGGCCGGAATGTCGGGCCGAGCCAGCGTGCTGTCAGTCCCGGATATTGATGCCAGAAGTTGCCACAGTTCGCGCGGACGGCGGCTCCATGAGCACCCAACGCCGCGCCGCCAATGAAGGCTGTGCCGGGACGAATTCCGGCACCACCGCGGACTCCAATTCCGCCCGCACCCAGTCCCGGCAGACCAGCACCACCAACTCCGACACCGGGGCGACCAACACCGCCAGCGCCACCAATACCACCAACGCCAGCTCCAGGACGACCAACACCGCCGACTCCTCCAACACCACCAGCGCCGGCTCCGGGACGACCCGCACCGCCAACGCCGCCGACTCCGCCAGCACCACCTGGTCGGGCACCGCCAGCACCACCTGGACCTGCTCCGCCAGCGCCGGCTCCAGGACGAGCTCCACCAACGCCCGCACCTGGACCTGCTCCACCTCCTGGGCGGCCTCCACCTGCGCCGCCGCCACCAACACCGGCTCCGCCGCTAGGTCGCGAAGGAGCTGTGAACCCACCTCCGCCGCCGCCCCCCGGTCGTCCTCCGCCACCAAATCCTCCACCACCTCCCCCTCCGCGTCCACCACCTCCGCCACCTCGCCACGCATAAGCGTCCAAGGCAACAAGGGAGAAACTAAGTCCAATGACCGCGATCGAAAGTGCAAGTCGTTTCATGTGAAGTCACCTCAATCTTGAGTTGATGTTGGAATGGATTCAGAAGCCCGGTGCTGCCAATCAGACTCGGGCATCGTGGGGCAGAGTTTGTTATTTGGCCGCACGAATTATCGATGGGGCACTCTGTGACCCGAATTCCGGTCACGGAGTGACCGGTCTACTTCGCGGCCTTCACGCGTGTCACTTTGACTGGCGGCAGATTGCCGATCTCTTCGTCGTCGATGGTCAGGTTGATGGGCTGCCATGTGATGGTGTCGTTGTTGACGCGCGCCAAAATGTTCGTCGCTCCCAAAGCTCCGCCGTCGGACTCGAACAACCAGATGGTCATCTCGCCGGTTCGCGGATCGGTGCCGATCAATTGCATGGCGGAAAGCGTTCGATCTTTCTGTCGCATGTTGATGTTGCCGCGAATGAAGGCCTTGTTGCCGAGCCACTCGTAGGTCGTTTGAACTTCCGCATCGCCTGCCACGAGCCGATCAACCATCCGAGATCTTGAAGCTCAGTCCCCTCGCTCGGCCATTCGCGGATCGCCGCGATCAACCATTTGCCATCCTCGCGAACATGCAGCAGGTTGTAGCGCTGAGTCGTCGGTGCTCCGTTCTCGACGGCCGTTTTCATTAGCCCTTCTTCGATGGCCGTGTCACGCGAAATGAATCGCAACGATTCTTGCTCCAGCGTGATCTTCTGCTTGGGATGACTTTTGAAATGCGCGGCGAATGCCTTTTGGATCGCCTCTTGGCCGCGAATCCCCGGAGCATCATCGGGAATCAACTCGGCCCCAGCGGTCAGGTGCGCGGCGGCCTGTTCGGCGTCACCTTTCTCGAAGGCCGCAACGAAACTGTCCGTGGCTTTGCGGATCGCGGCTCGATCGGTTTCGCGATCGGCCTCCTCCTTGGGTGCGGCGGACATCACCGAGCATCCAATCACAACAATGCCAGCTAACAACAACGTTCGACTCATCGTTTTCTCCTGGTGAATGGCTGGGTTGAGGCGACGAATCCTGCCGCCACGCGGCGTGCTGGAAGTGTCGCCAATTGCGGCGAGGCGATTGCGGACTTGCTGAAAGAACTCAGCAGACTTGTGAAGCGGGTCTAATGCGGCATCGTCGTGTCAGCCACGATTCCGCACAGGTGGCGGCAATCGGCAGGCGACTTCATGGAGCGGAGTTCTTGACTTCAAGCAGTCGTTCAGCGAATTGTCATCGTCTCTCTTCGGGCCTGCTCATTGCTCCAACCAACCGCGCGACGAACGCCGCTAAGTACAACTGACCGGCCAGCGCTTCGAGGATCACCATCGAGCGAGCCATCGGAGACATCGGGACGATGTCGCCATAGCCAACGGTCGTCAGCGTCATGAAGCTGAAATACATCAACTCGGTGACGTGCTCTCCCAGGTTGGTGATTCGCTCTGCCGCGAGCGGATGTCCGCCGACAGAAATTGCTGACGGATCCAGAAATGTCAGAACGGAGTAGCCGAACGCGAAGACGAACGCGAAGACGAACGCGATCAGTAAATAACCACAGATCGCACCGATCACCGTCTGGCGAGTAATGCGCTGATGTCCGAGCACTCGGACCACCACGACAACTTCCATGATGGCGAAGGTGACTCCGACGGTCGCGTGTGAGAGCAGAATCAGCAGCGGAACTTGAGCTCCGAAAAAATGAGCGCCCCAGCGCAGCGGAAGACAGACCAACAACGCCGCACCTAAAAACAGTCGAAACGTTCGGTCGCGCAGCACCGCCCACAGACCCGCCAACAACACCAGCGACGCGAGCGTCGTCACCAACAGCGGCAGCACTTGCAACAATGGAGCCAACACCAACATCAGACCCAATGCCACCAACAGCGGCAGGAACGAATCCTCGCCGCTGTCGTGGCTGCTTGAGTTCTCATCGACGGGATTCATTGAGTTTTCCAATCCGATCATCTTAGGGGCTGTGCATGATTCACTTCCGAGAGTTGGTCGTTGGCATCGAGTTGTCGATTGGCATGAGCGAATGGTCCCTATCCCAACGGGATTATGACTCA
>JAYVQJ010000484.1:0-7721 GCA_043777235.1 Planctomycetia bacterium | reverse complement strand
TTCATCATCAGCCGGAACGCGCTAGCGTCCGGTTTTTGGAAGGCTTGGAAACCGGACGCTAGCGCGTGCCGGCTCACGAATCACAGTTCTTTGTCAGCCTCTTAGCTTGGTGGTATCCAAACAACGTAGCCATCATCGCTCCGCGTGATGAGCCTTTCACCAAGCCGACCCTCAACTGCCAACTCGCGTTGAGAAGCCTTCGATGCTCAAACGCAAAAGGCTCGTCACGCGGAGCGATGACGGCTACGTTGTCAGTTCCAGCGTGCTCCACAAACTTGGGTCGTGCGCGAACGGAAAGCTGGCATCGACGGTCAGCGGCTGATTGCCGAGTTCGCTGTCCCGAATCTCGTAAAAGAATCCGAGCTTCGTCGGCGACCCCGCTTCGCGATCGGCGGCGGGATCGAAACCTTGAAGCTGTTCGCGTTGCAACCACGCTTCAAGTCGATAGCCGTCGGACAGAATCTCCGCGTTGACCAACAAACTTCCTTTCGCGGCGAGCGGCGTCACTTCGCGAGCCTGAGCGATCGGCAATTGCGATCCGAACGGCTGCTCGCCATCGCGGCCGCCGCCGGTCGGAGCAAAACAAAAGTGATGGCAGTAGCGGCTGGCTCGGTGAATCGACTGGGTGTTGCGAGTATCGATCCAAATCTGCACACCGTCGGGCATCGTCGGCGTCCGTTCTTCCGCAGCCGGAGGATGCTTCTTTCCTCGGACCTGCACACTGATGCCGAGTCCCTCGTCATTCCAAGCGATGCGCACTTCGCCGAATGCTCGCACGCCGCGCAGTTCGCTGAGATCCGGCAACGCGAAGTCGGCTGATAGTTCCAGCAAACACTTGCCGCGTTTCGGCAGTTCGTCGCTCCGTTTGACGGGGAACGAAAACCGAAACAAGAACGGATGTGGGACAACGTCGGGCATGGTGGTCAGCTTGTCGTTTTCTCGGCGGCGGAACAGCGGGGCGAGAGAGTATCGCCGTCGCGGAGGATCGACTACAGATTCGACTCGCCATGTCTGACGATTCTTCTCCGCTGAACTCGCCTGCCGGGCACATCCGAGTGCGCGGTGCTCGCGTTCACAATCTGCGCGGCGTCGATGTGGACATCCCTCGGCAGCGGCTGACGGTCATCACTGGAGTCAGTGGCAGCGGCAAGAGTTCGTTGGCGTTCGATGTGATTCATGCCGAGAGTCAGCGGCGGTACCTCGAAAGTCTGTCGGCCGAGACGCGAGCGCGCGTCGGTGTCTGGCAGAGACCGGATGTCGATGTCATTGACGGCCTCCCACCGACGATCAGCGTCGGTCAATCGGCAGGTTCGGCGTCGCTGCGAAGCACGCTCGCCACGACGACGGAAATCCTCGACTACTTGCGTTTGTTGTTCGCTCGCTGCGGTGAGGCCCGTTGTCCGAAGTGTGCTCGACCGCTTTCCGCTCGTACCGCTCAGGAGATCGTCGAGCAGATTCTTTCACTCGAAGAGGGCCGTAAGGTGTTGATCCTGGCTCCGTTGGTGCGCGGTAAACGCGGGGCGCATCGCGAGGTCTTCGAGTCGATCGCAAAGTCTGGCTTCGTGCGTGCTCGCGTGGACGGCGACATGATCGAAGCCTCACAACCGCCGACGCTCGCGAAGACAAAGCCGCACACGATTGAGGCGATCGTCGATCGGATCGTCGTGAAGGCCGGGCTGCAAACTCGATTGCGCGAGTCGGTCGAATTGGCGCTCAAGCACGGCGACGGCACGGTTGTGTTGTCCGAACAAACGACGGACGGTTGGCACGATCACGCCTACAGTAGCCGCTTTGCCTGTGCCGAATGCGGCGTCAGTTTTTCCGAACTCGAACCGCGCACATTCAGCTTCAACAGCCCGCACGGAGCATGCTTGAAGTGCCGAGGTCTCGGCGTGCTCGTCGCCGAAGAGTCGGATCACGACGCGATCTCAGCGAAGCAAAGCGAACGGACGGAATTGTGCCCTGAATGCGAGGGGACACGGTTGAATCCGTTCGCTCGCGGCGTTCAGTTTCGAGGAATTACGCTTCCGGAATTGCTTGGCCGAACCGTCAGCGATGCGGCAACGATCATTGCTGATTGGCAGGGATCTGATGTCTCTGAATCGCGAATCCTCGATCGCACGCTGCCGGCGATTCGGCAACGGTTGGAGTTTTTGATTCGGGTCGGAGCGGAGTATCTCACGCTCGATCGTCCGACACGCACTCTCTCTGGCGGTGAATATCAGCGAGCACGACTCGCCGCCTGTTTGGGATCGGGTTTGGTCGGCGCGTGCTATGTGCTCGACGAGCCGACGGTCGGACTGCATCCGAAAGACACGGCCGCAATGATCGGCACGCTTCGCGACCTGCGCGACCAAGGGAACACGGTGCTGATTGTCGAGCACGATCCCGATGTCATGCGGAGCGCCGATCACTTGATCGACCTCGGCCCCGGCGCTGGAGCGGACGGCGGGTTGGTGATCGCGAGCGGATCGCCGAGCGAGGTGGCGAAGAATCCACAGTCGGTGACGGGACGGTTTCTCGCTTGCAGCCTCGACGATGTAGACGAGTCACTCCGTGGCTCGAATGCGAGTCACGGAGTGACTCGCCTACAGTGGCTGACGCTGTCGAACGTCTCCGTTCACAACTTGCGTGATGTTTCGGTAAAGATTCCGCTCGGTGCGCTGACGGCAATCACGGGGGTCAGCGGATCGGGGAAGACGTCGCTCGTGCATCACGCGCTCGTACCGCAGGTGCGAGAAACACTAACCCGAAGCGTGAGCGAGGGGTCGAGTTCCGATCGACGCGGCAATCCCTCGCTTACGCTTCGGGTTGGTGATGAAACGGACTTCATTGCACGGCTCGTCGAGGTGACTCAGTCGCCGCTGGGTCGCACGCCGACGTCGAATCCGGCAACGTATTCGGGCATTTGGGACGAAGTCTGCAAACTGTTCTCCCAGTTGCGAGACTCGAAGCTGCGCGGTTTTCGTGCGAGTCGATTCAAATTCAACTCGCCGTCTGGCCGCTGCGAAGCGTGTCGCGGTCGCGGAGTTCAGCGCGTGCGATTGCAGTTGTTGCCCGATGTCTTCGTGGCGTGTCCGACCTGTCGTGGCGACCGATTCAACGCGGCGACCTTGCAGGTTCGATTCCATGGGCTGACGGCGGCCGATGTGCTACGGCAGCGCATCGACGAAGCGTCGGACGTCTTCGCGAATGTGCCGCGAGTGGCTTCCGTCTTGAAAACGTTTCGCGAAGTGGGCCTCGGCTATCTGCGACTCGGTCAGTCGGCGACGACGTTGTCCGGCGGCGAAGCGCAGCGAGTGAAGCTCGCGACGGAGTTGAGTCGCGAGAGCACGGCCTCGACGTTGTTCGTGCTCGACGAACCGACGACCGGGCTGCATCCGGTCGATGTCGAACGGCTGTTGAGCTTGCTGCGTCGGCTGGTCAGCGCGGGGCACACGGTTGTCGTCATCGAGCATCATCTCGACGTGATTGCTCACGCCGACTGGCTGATTGATCTCGGCCCCGACGGCGGATCACGCGGCGGAGAGATTGTCGCCGAAGGTTCGCCAGCAGATGTCGTGGCTCGTGGGATTGGTCACACAGCGAAGGCATTGTCGAAGGCGCGAAGTCCGTAGAACGATGTCATTGGCTACGTCTTGATCCCAAAGGGATCGCAGACAGTAGCCGGAGGTCGGAGCGCAGCGCAGACCTCCGGAAAGAGTGCATTGAGTATTTGATCCTGGAAGGATCACAGAGGATTTGTTCGGCGATCTTGTTTCTGGCATCCCGCTGGGATGCAAATCAGACAGCGCAGTTTTCCGGTGGTCTCCGCTTCGCTTCGACCACCGGCTACTTTCTGCCATCCCTGCGGGATGAACCGCAGTCGTCGTTGCGCAAAGCGAGCAATTTATTGAAACACTTTCGCGACGCACGCGGGCCGCGTGCGCCACACTCTCAGCTCGCGATCAAGCATTGCTTGACGGCGAGTTCGACGGGCATGTCGGTGCGCAGCACTGCAAAGTCGATGCTCACGTCGCGGCACTGGCGACGCAGCGATTCGCGATGGGCGAGAAACTCGCGCTGATAGGCGGTTCGCAGCAGACGCGGCTCGACTGGTAGATCGGCCCAGCCTTCGAGGCCGTGAAAGAGCGTTGGATCGTCGAAGGGAAAATCCTCTTCGGCGGGATCGACGATTTGCCAGACGCGGATGTCGTGCTTGCGATGCCGCAGGCGTTTGAGTCCGCGCATCAGCGAGTCCGACTCGGCGAACAGATCGCTGAGCACGATCACGACGCCGCGCTGTGAGAGTCGCTCAGCGAACTCGGTGAACACCGTCGAGAGTTGAGCTTCATGGCCAACTCTCGTCTCTCGTCTCTCGACTCTCGACTTCGTCGTCTCCAGCACATGCGAAATCTGTTGCCAGTGAGCGGGCTGGCTGCCGGGGCGGACGGTTTCGAGAACCTCGCGGTCGAAGGCGATGAGGCCGACGGCGTCTTGTTGTTTGACGACGATGTAGCTGATCGCGGCAGCGATGTGCTTCGCGAATTCGAGCTTCGAGAGCGGGGCGGCGTCCGAGCGGTACGACATCGACTCGCTGGCATCGAGCAGCACGTGACACGCGAAGTTGGTTTCTTCCTCGAACTGCTTGACGAAGACTCGGTCGCTGCGGCCGTAGATTTTCCAATCGACGTAACGCAGGTCGTCGCCCGGCGCGTACTCGCGGTGCTCGGCAAATTCGGCGGCGAAACCGTGGAAGGGGCTACGATGTGCGCCGGTGACGGCCCCCTCGACGGTGCCGCGAGCACGCAGCGTCAGCCCGGCCAGCTTGCTGAGCGTTCGCGGATCGAAGTACGGCAGGTGCTGAGTCACGGCGTTGTCCGCAAGGCGGAGACCGGCTCTCGGCGAGAGCCGGACACACTGGTCGGAACGTGCTCGATCAATCGTCGCACGAGCGTGTCGGCGGACAGCCCCTCGGCTTCGGCGTGAAAGTTCAGAACCAGTCGATGCCGCAGCACCGGAGCCGCGACGGCTTGCACATCGTCGAGCGATGCGAACGTCTGACCGTGCAACACGGCGCGGGCTTTCGCGCCGAGGATCAAGCACTGACTCGCTCGTGGTCCCGCGCCCCAGGTGACGAAGTCACGCACGAAGCTCGGCACGCCGTTCGACTCTCCTTCGGCACGTCGCGTCAATCGGGTGAGTTGCAGCGCGTACCGGATGACGTGATCGGCCACCGGAATTCGCGTGACGATCTGTTGCAGCCGGACGAGGTCTTCGTGGCCGAGCACTTTCTCGATGACAGCGTGCGTGCCGCCGGTTGTGCTGCGAACGATGTCGAACTCTTCGTCCTCGGTTGGGTAATCGACTTTGACTTGCAGCATGAACCGGTCGAGTTGTGCTTCGGGAAGCGGATACGTCCCTTCTTGCTCGATGGGATTCTGCGTGGCAAGGACAAAGAACGGCGACGGCAGCGGATGCCGTTTGCCTCCCACGGTGACTTGCCGTTCCTGCATGGCTTCGAGCAATGCGGCTTGCGTCTTCGGCGGCGTGCGATTGATCTCGTCGGCGAGCAGCACGTTCGCGAAGACTGGCCCCGGAATGAATCGCAGCTCGCGAGTGCCGGTCAGCTTGTCCTCTTGGATGACCTCGGTGCCGGTGATGTCGGCCGGCATGAGGTCCGGCGTGAATTGAATACGGTTGAACGACAGGCTGAGCGTGTCGGCCAGCGTTCGGACCATCAATGTCTTCGCAAGTCCCGGAACGCCGACCAGCAAACAGTGTCCGCCGCCGAGCATCGCGATCAACAACTCTTCGATGACTCGCTGCTGACCGATGATGGTCTTCGAGAGCTCGCGCGTGACGCGCTGATAGCTATCGGCCAGCTTTTGCACGGCGGCGAGATCGGATTCGGGAGAAGGGTCTGTCGGCACGTTCAACCTCCAAGTGGCGGATCACACTAACCCGATGCGTCAGCGAGGGCGAGCGTTTCAGGACGATCTGATTTCGGAGCGTTGGAGGAACGCCCGCCCTCGCTGACGCTTCGGGTTGCTGACTACTTCTTCTTCTGCTGCGCGAACAGCCACTCGTACATGTCGAGGTCTTTGTAGGCTCCGTTCCAACTGTCGTGGCCGACGTCGGGGTACTCGGTGTACTTCGGTTTGCCGCCGGCTTCTTTGAGAGCGGCGACGATGTCGCGCGAGTGTTCGACTTTCACGGCTCCATCTTTCGCTCCGTGGAATGTCCAGGTCGGGACGTGCGCGATCGACTTGGCTTTGCTGAGATCGCAGCCTCCACAGACTGGCACGGCGGCGGCGAATCGTTGCGGATGTCGCACGATCGCGTCCCAAGAACCGTAGCCACCCATCGACAAACCGGTGACGTACTCGCGAGTCGTGTCGATCGGGAATTCTTTTTCCAATCCGTCGAGGCACTGCATCACCAACAGAGCGGTTTCGGATTCTTGATCGGGGAAGACGATCTTGTTGGCGGACCAATCGACGTCGGACCATTTCTTGTTGGTCGGGCACTGCGGCACGACGACGTAGCACGGATACTTCGTGAGAAACTCCTCGGTGGCGAAGGTCTTCACGCCGTGAATGAGCTGAGCTTCATTGTTGTCGCCACGTTCGCCGGCACCGTGAAGAAAGAGCACCAGTGGATATTTTTTGTCCGCTTCGATTTTGGCCGGCTTGAGGAATCGGTAGAGCAGTGTCGCTCCTTCGCGCGGTTGGAATTTGCGTTTCTCAAATTTGTCGGCCAGTTCATCGGCTCGCAGCGACTTCGCGGCGAGAGCACCGATCCAGACGACGAGACTCAACACCAACAACCAACGGAGCAATGACATCGCAGTTCCTTTCAAAAAACAGGCGACAAGACGGATCGGGATTGTAGCGAGACTTTGGCTCTGCACACTTGTCCGTTACGTTACGGCCCCATGAGTGACACCACGACTTACACGAAGTATCTCAACCGTGAACTGAGCTGGCTGGAGTTCAACCAGCGTGTTCTGGCGGAGGCTCTTGACGCGAACGTGCCGTTGTTGGAGCGATTGAAGTTTCTGGCGATCACCGCCTCGAACCTCGACGAATTCTTTATGGTGCGGGTCGGCAGTTTGCAGATGCTGCTGGCTCAGGGGATCACCAAGCCCGATCCTGCTGGGCTGACACCGGAGCAACAGCTTCAGGCGGTCGGCACGCGCACGCACTTGATGACGGTCGACCAACACACCTGCTTTCTGCAAGACATCGAGCCGAAGCTGTCTGAAGCGGGATTACGGCGACGTCGCGCGGCGGACCTCGCGCCGCGACAAGCCAAATTGGTCGAACAGTTGTGCGATGATGAACTCACCAGCGTGCTGACTCCGATGTCGGTGACATCGGCCAAAGACTTTCCGTTGCTGGCCAATCAAACGTTGAATGTCTGCGTCCGCATGGAGCCTGCCGTTGCCGACGAGACGAAGACGCCGCGGTTCGCCGTCATTTCCTTCAGCAAGCTGACCTCGCGGTTTGTCTCGCTGCCGGCCGACACCGGATATGAATTCATGCTGCTGGAGGACGTCATCGCGCTGCACATCGCGAAGTTTTTCCCCGGCGAGCCGGTCGTGGAATGCGTTCCGTTTCGGATCACGCGCAACGCGGACTTGAGTCTCCGCGAGGACTTGGCGTTTGATCTGCTCGCCGAAATGGAAGAGGTCTTGGAAGCTCGCCGCACTGGTGCGTGCGTGCGGTTGGAAATCTCTG
>JAYVQJ010000483.1:0-2014 GCA_043777235.1 Planctomycetia bacterium | reverse complement strand
ACCGTGCCGTCCACCGGACAGACTTCGTGCGGGAACACCAGCAACGTGTCGCCGACGGCCACTTGATCGACCGGGATGTCGTGAATCGTTTCGTTCGACTTGCGATGCGCCTGCGTCGGCATCCGTCGAGCGAGCGCTTCGAGGACCGACGACGCACTCCGCACAGCATAGGCTTCGATCGCTTCGCCACCGGAGAGCATCAGCACGACCAGCGCCCCAGCGAGGTATTCGTCCAAGAAAACCGACGTGACGATCGAGAGGCCGGCCAGCAAGTCCGAACCGAACTCGCGATGCAGAGCCTTCCACAACAGCTCGATCACCAGCGGCAATCCGCCACCGGCCAGTGCCACGATCAGCGACCATTCAGCGACTTTGAACGGTCCGAACAACTCGGACTCGCGCGGGTTCCATCTCAGCGCGAGATGAACCGCAATCGCGGTGGCCGCCAACAACGCGATCCATTTGTCGAAGCGATGCTCGTCACCGGGTTGGGGATTTGTTTGCAACGGATGGCCCTGGAAGAAGTAGGTCGGCGGCGATCGTCAGGTAGACCGGACGCCTACGTCCGGTCCGCCATCAGTTCGGACGTAGGCGTCCGAACTACTTGGCGGCCGGCTTCGTTCCAGCGTCCTGCCACTGATGTTCGGGGCGAGCGAGGATTTCGTCGATGACCGCGTTGACTGCGGCAGCTTGGTCAGCCTTGCCGGATTCGGCGGCGTGCTTGGTGATCTCGCGAGCTTGCGGGATCAGCTTCATGTAAAACCGCTCGGCGACTTCAAACATGCCGTGCCAGTGAGCGTAATCGGGAGCCATCATCGAGGCTCCGTGTCGAGCACGGCGGCCTTCGTGGTGCCAGAGATAGAACCACGTCCATTCGATCTCTTCATCGAACTCGGTCTTCGTGAGCAGGTCGTGCTTCCGCAGCGCGGTGATGATCGACTGACCCGGCTTGCCGAACTTCTCGTTGTAGAGCACCACGAAATCGTCGTACTGCTTGTAGAACGAGTTGACGTAATCGGGCGAGTGGCAGTGATGGCAGACCTGCTTCATGTTGGTCCGCTTCTCGTCGGCCGAGAACGTGATCAGCGCACGCCGCTTGGCCGGATCCGTTTCGGTGACGAGTTTTCCGTCCTTGTCGGTGTCGAGCACCGCGCTGACCGGCGGGCGGTTCGTCCACGAGATGCGTTGGCCGGGATCGTGCGTAATTGTCCCGCCGTTCTTCGAGTGCCCCGACATGTGACACGTCGCGCAGGTCGGAGCCTGCGAGTAATCCTTGCCGAGTACCCAGTCCTTCGCGTTCAAATTCATGTGATCCTTGAGATCGCGAAACGCGACGCCGTGCTTGGACTCTTCGTAGATTTCCTTCTGCGGATGATCCGGGCCGAGGTGACACTTGCCGCAGTTCTCCGGCTGGCGAGCACGTCGCGGCGAGAAGTCATGCCGGCTGTGACAGGCCGAGCACGAACCTCGCGAACCGTCGAGGTTCAGCCGCCCGATGCCAGTATTCGGCCAAGTATCGGCATGAAGCTTGGGTTGGCCGTCTTGAGTTCGAGCGATGCGATCGAGCACATCCAGATTCGTCGGCTGTCCTTTCTCGTCCGGCTTCAAGTCGTCGAGCGTGATCTTGCCGCCGTCCTTGGCCAGCAGCGCGATCTTGCTGCCGTGACATTGCTGACAGCCGGTCGCCGCGCTCGCCATGCCGTTGACTTCGTGAATGTCCGGCTTGCCCGGCGTCGGCGAATGCGGATTGAACGGTGTTCGCGAACCTTCGACGGTCTCTGCCAAGAAGTTGTCGAGCGACGCCAGAATGTTCCCCGCCTTCGCATGATGGCTGTGGGTGAATTCGTTCGTCTCCTTCTGGTGACACCGCCCGCAGTCCTTCGGCGTGACGACCGTCGCGATCAAGTGCCCGTAGTGCGTGAAGCCATCCACGTCCCCCTTCTGAGCCTGATGGCATTCGACGCAACCGACTCCCTTGCGAGCGTGCGTGCTGAACTTCCAATGGTCGATGATC
>JAYVQJ010000482.1:0-2014 GCA_043777235.1 Planctomycetia bacterium | reverse complement strand
GCTAGCGTCCGGTTTCCAAGCCTTCCAAAAACCGGACGCTAGCGCGTTCCGGCTGATGATGAAATTGCTTTATCAGATTGCCATTTGAGGTTCTTTGTCAGCCTTAGCGACTGCTCAATCCCTCGGCGCGAATGATCCACCGGTATCCTTTGAGCGGCTGGCCCTGAAGGTAGTGCGGTGTCGTCGCCTGGTTGAGCACCGATTCACCGCGACGCTTCAATTCTGACGCCGGCAATTTTGGGTTCCCCCAAGTCACGACGATTGCGCGTGTTGTTGACGTGTCGATTGGTGACACATTCGACTTCGACATCAGCGGCTTGGTCGAAGCGGTTTGGCGCGAGGTGGCAACCAACGATTCCCAGTCGCTCGACTCGCGCAGAGCGACGTCGTGCCACAGGCTTCGCAATAAGAATTGCAGTCGTGCGGGAGAGGACTCCTCCGACAGCAGCCAACATTCTCTCGGCGGAGTCTCGGTCATCAGTTGTCGCCGAAACGCCAACAACTCGCGTTCGTCATCGGCCAGCGGCGGTCGCGAGAGAATTCCTACTGAAACATCCAGCAACACCAAGATGGTCACGCAGGAGAACAATGCGATTCGACAGAGCGATTCCGATGACGCCACTCGTCGAAGTGCGAACCATCCGCCGCCTACCACGAGTCCTCCCACCAACGTCAGCGCAACGAACCACGATCCCGTCAGCGAAGCAGGTTGCCAATTTATCCAAGTGGGAGCGAACACCAGACCGATCGTCACCAAAGTTGCCGTCACGACCCAACCCAAAGCGAACTCGCGTCGCATGACCGCTTCCAATCCGCTCGCCGCAAGCAGCAGCATCGGCAACAAGAAAAATCCCACACAGGCCAAGAAACTCGTTCGATCCGTTTGCTCCACCGGCCAAGCCAGCGATGCACTGATCGTTGCGACCGCTGACCAACCAGCCCAAAACCACAAGCCGCGTCTCCCCGCACCGTCGAGAAACTTCATCCGGCCGCGAGCCACTTGCACCGCTCCCAGCATCGCGAATCCGAGCCATGTACCAAATGTCGGCAACACGGTTCCAAACGTCGCTCGCGGTTGAGATCCGATGGACGAGGCCTGTCGAATCCACGCCGCCGAAACGCCGGGCCTCGACAGACTAATCCCTTCCGTAAACGCCGATTGCCAACCAGCCACGACGGACACAGCCACCACGGTCACAAGCAGGAAGCTGAATAACGCGGCCATTAAATCGGACAGTCGATGCCGAACCGCTCGCCCCAACGTCCATCGCGCCGCCGACTCTTTCTTCGAGAAGACGGACAGCACACTCACAACCAGCAGCACACACCAACTGATTAAAGCCACTGGTGTCCCTGCGAGCCAACACGCTCCCAACGCGAGTCCGCTCGTGATCAATGACCCGGACATCAGCGAATTGTCCGTCGTTTGATGAACCAGCAACGCTCGAAACGACAACACCGCCAATGCCAACGGCAGAGCGACGGGAGGCAACGATTCGCTGAGCGTCAGAAACTCGCGATGACCGCACGCCAAACACACGGCCAGTAACGCGAAACGACTCCCACCGATCCTTTTCGCCAAGCTCCCCAGACAGAGCAGCAGCAACACGGAACTGAGATACGACACCAGCAGCAGACGGCTCTCCGGCGAAAGCAATTCGACTTCGATCCCCAGTGCCGTCAGCAACGCTGGCAGTGGTGCGGCCTCGCGCGACGCGGTCACGACCCAGTCGATCGGCCGTTCGCCAGTCGTGACATCAAACGCAATCAAACCTTGCCGGCAGGTCGCTTCATCCAGCGAGCGATTCCAAAAACCAAACCAGCCCGGCACAAACGCCAACAACACCAGCAACGGTTGCACGACCGACGGTCGCCGAGCCGACGGAAGCAATTCCTTCGCAGGCTCGCGGACAAGCTCCATCAACTGCACATCGTTGACGACTTCCACCGATGGGCTCCTCTTCAGCGACTAGATTCCTTGAGGTCTGACAAAATTGGCGAATGGTCAAGTTTC
>JAYVQJ010000481.1:0-2018 GCA_043777235.1 Planctomycetia bacterium | reverse complement strand
CCCCGGTTTTTGCGGCACGAACCGGGGCTAGCGCCGCGCGGCTAATTCTGGGACTTCGTATCACAGCAATTCGGCAATCGGTTGGCCGGTGGTGAGAATCGGGATCGGGCGACCGGCGTTGGTGAGGTACGACGTCGCGGTGTCGATGCCGAAGCGGTCGTAGATCGTGGCAAGCAAACAATTGCTGTCCATGATGCGTTCGATCGGTTCTTCGCCGCGGCGGTTAGTCGCGCCGATCACTTGGCCCATCTTCATACCGCCGCCGGAAAGAAAAACGCTCATGGCTCGCGGCCAGTGATCGCGGCCGGGCCGGCGACTCTCGTCTTGATACGCGATCTTCGGAGTGCGTCCGAACTCGCCGCAGAAGAGGAACAGCACACGGTCGCTCAATCCGCGAGCGTACAAGTCTTCGATCAACGCTGAGACCGATTGATCGAACGACGGCAGCTTTTCGCGGTAGGCGTTGAAGATGTGCGAGTTCACCGAATGGTCGTCGAAGTTGCTGGTGCGTCCGGTCTCTGGACGCAGTCGATACTCCGCTTGACACTGCACGAAGCGGACACCCGCTTCAACGAGTCGGCGGCAGGTCAATAAGCTCTTGCCGAAATGCGTTTGTCCGTATCGCTGTCGAGTTCGTTCATCTTCGCGAGACAAATCGAACGCCTCGCGTGTGCGCGAACTCGCGAGCAATTCAAACGCTCGGCGTTGCAAGGCGTCGATGGTCGGCAATGTTCCGCGCTGATCGAGGACTCGCGGCAACGAGTCCAACGATTTCAACAACCCGCGTCGGCGGCTGAGCGACAGGACTCCGTCCGACGAAATCGACAGGCTGTCGGCCGCGTTGCCCGAACGATAAATCGGGATCGGGTCGTACTGATTGTCGCCGGTCGATGATCGCGGATTGGGGCTGGGCATGTACGGTGAGTAAGCCGGTCCCAAATACGCCGGCCCGCCGCCGTAGAATTTTGTATTCGCGATGAATAGCGGAATGTCGGACGAAAAACCTTCCAGTTGCTTCGCGACGACCGAGCCGACTTCCGGGAACTCCGAGTCTTGTAGGTTCGCGGCCTTTGATGGATAACCGGTGAGGAAGCGATTGGTCCCGCCGGAGTGCTCGGCCCGTTCGTGATGCAAGCTGCGCACGATTGCAAACTTGTCTGCCATGCGTGCCAGCATCGGCAACAGCTCGGTGATCTCGACTCCCGGAACATTGGTCGCGATCGGAGTGAACTCGCCGCGATACTCGGCCGGGGCTAGCGGTTTCAAATCGAAGAGGTCGACGTGACTCGGACCACCATTGGCCCAGAAAAGAATTACGGAAAACTCTTGATCAATGGCACGTTGCCGTCCAATTTGTTCTGCCGCCGCCAGCAACCTCACGAGATTCGGATTGGCCCCCACGGCCAACGCACCCAAGCTCAATCCGCCGACCTTCAGCCAAGCGCGGCGATCAACCGGCCCCGGACAGCGATGGTTGGAAACCTGAGCCATCATTCGCCCTCACACCCCGATGTCCTGATGCAAGTCCCGGAGGGACGCCCGAATAAAGCCTGGGGCGGCAGCCCCAGGTCCATGTAGCCCTGTCGCTCCGCGACAGGAAAACCGAACGCTTCTCCGACGTCATTCGCACGATCGACCTGCAAGAACCAATCGACGTTATTCGCGTGCTCGGCGGTCCTGTCGCGGAGCGACAGGGCTACTTTGCGGCCTCCTACGCGATGTGCTCCTCTTCAAACACATACTTTGAATCGAACTCGACTTCATGCCTCTTCAACAACGCCACAAACTCGGCTTTGAACGTCATCTCTCGATGATGGACTTCCTGCTTCTGAATGTATTCTCGCACGGTCTCCACTTGCGAGTGGCTCACCGAAAATGCTCCGTATCCCACCTGCCATTCGAATCGGCCATTGGACCGGTTGGACTAGCCCACGTTTTGCGTGCGCGCCATGTAGCGCGTAATGTGACGCGCAAGGAGCGCAGTTCATGTCCCCACGTCGAGCATTTACGAGAGAGTT
>JAYVQJ010000480.1:0-2018 GCA_043777235.1 Planctomycetia bacterium | reverse complement strand
CCCAAATTGCGTTCGATGCTGATGGCTTTGGACGACAGCATGATCTTGCGCAAAGGGTCGTCGTCTTTCTCGACACCGCGCACCGAACTGGCGGTTCGACCGACGCTGGTCCACTCGTCCTCGACTTCCTCGGTCGTGTCGCGATAGCCATTCGGCCGCATCTTCATCGACTCACGAGTCATCATGCGCGCCGACTGCATCAGCCCACAGCCCGGCAGGCACACAGCGACGGCCAAAAGGACGCACAACAAACTTGCTCGACGCGACATCATTGACTCCGTAGCCCCTCAAGAGGGCGGGGTTGTGCCAGCTTTCAAGCACAGCGTCCAGAGCAACTTTCCGGTTCATCCGACTCAAGCGCGCGCCGAATGGGGGGATGGATTTTCTGAGGCATCACTCCGATGTCCAATGGTTGCATTTGGCACCCCACTTCGGCTGCAATTCGAACGCCTAGAAAAACGGAGGCAGGCTCTGCTGGGAAGCAACTTGCCAAGGAATCTCTCGGTCTCCGATGCGCCAGTGGCGTGTCTGGCCCTTGTCGGGGCATCTCGGCAAGGGCCGTTGTTTTTGCTCATTGGACATCGGAGTGATGCCTCAGAAAATCCACTGTGTTTGCCGCGGCGCGCGCTTGAGTCGGATGAAACGAAGTTTTTCTGTTCTCAGACTTCGCTTGCGCTTCAGGCTTCAATTCCGCAGGCTGTTTGACACGGTATCCCCCCGTGAATAATCCCGGCTAGCGAGTGCCGGCTGATGAATGACTAGCCCACCAATCCTTCCACGAATTTCCCTTTGATGATGTCGATGGGCCGCGTGCCGAAGGCGAGCAGCCGCCGGTCGGCGTCGATGCCGAGTTGGTGATAGATCGTGTGGATCAGGTTCTCCAACGGCAGCGCGTCGCGAGCCGGTTCGGAACCGGTTGAATCACTCGCGCCGTAGTTGAGCCCCTTCTTGAAGCCGCCTCCGGCGACGAGCATCGAGTAGCAGCGCGAGTAATGATCGCGCCCGGCGGTCCCGTTCACTTTCGGCGTGCGACCGAACTCGGACGTGAGCCACACGATGGTCGTGTCGAGCAAACCGCGTTGCTCAAGGTCAGAGATCAACCCCGCGATGCCGTGATCCAGCGCGGGCATTTGGTCGAGACAATTCGATCGCACGTTGACGTGACAATCCCACGCGCCGTAGTTCACGGTCACAAACCGAACGCCCGTCGAAACGAGTCTGCGAGCGACGATCAATTTCTCTGCGAGCCCTTTGGGATGAAAACGATTGTCAGGCCCGCGCAGACCGGTAACTTCGGTGCCGTAGAGCTGCTTCGTTTCCGGCGTCTCGCCATCCAGCGTGAAGGCGGCCTGCGCCGGCGACGACGTGAGCAGCGTGAAGGCTTGCTTGTAGAAGCCATCCATCGTGCTCAGCAATTCGGGGTTGGATTCGAGATCGCGGAGCCGGTTTTCAACGATCTGCCGCGCGGTCTGGCGTCGAGCGACTCGTTCCATCGACACACCGTTCGGAATCGAAAAGTCGCGCACCTTGTAGCCCGGCTGACCGGGATCGGCATTGAGTTCAAACGGGGCATGTGAACTCGCCAGATAGCCGGTTCCGCCCGCGAACGAGTGGTTATTGGGAATCGCGACATACGGTGGCAGCTCACCGCGCTGTCCCAATTCATGCGAGACGATGGAACCCATCTGCGGGTAGTCCATCACGGTCGAGGGGATGTACCCGGTGAAGAGGTGATAGGTCGCCAGCGCGTGATCGGGAATGCGACCGACGACGCTCCGCAACACGGTGAGCTTGTCGGCGATCTTCGCGGTCTCGGGAAAATTCTCGCTGAAGACTTCGCTCGTCTTGGTCTTGATGACTCCGAAGCCGCCACGAATTTCGACCGGCGCTTCGGGCTTTGGATCCAACGATTCCTGCTGTTGGAATCCTCCACCCAAATGAATCTGAATCACGCTTAATGCCTTCGGCGTGAGCTTCTTCCCCTTATCCACCGAAGCCGTTTCCTGAGCTTGCAGTCG
>JAYVQJ010000479.1:0-7748 GCA_043777235.1 Planctomycetia bacterium | reverse complement strand
TGCCGCGTTGCGGGCTCAAGGGATGCCGCCGTTCGAGGCGGCGCAACTCGGATCGCATCTGCACGGACTGGCCGGCGATCTTGCGGCGGCGGAGTTGTCGCAACCGGGATTGATCGCGTCGGACCTGCCGAGATTTTTGACTCAGGCGTGGAAGCGATTTATCGGATAACGTCACAAGTCAGCCGTAGTGGGACCGTGAGTTGCATGAGCAATTTCGCTGAACAACTCAAGTAAATCAAACGCTTCATCCTCATCAGATTCCGGACGGTCAGCGCGTACGAAGCACCTGCCAAATAGACCAGCGATTTGCTCTTCGGGCAGATGAGCCTCATAGGCCCGATTCACATACAGAAAAATCGCCGCTTTGGTCCCTTCCGCAGCACCAAGCGTTCTTTGAAATTGGTCGATCGTTTCACGTTCGAGCCATGTCAGGAACTGTTCGGCTTCGTTGCCGTCGGGTTGCGTGCGGAAGTCGTGTTTCATGCGGTGTGCCTAACTCCGAGATCACTTTGCGGCCAGCGGGATTTCCGGGCTAGTTGCTTCGGGGTGACGCTGGAGCAACTCGCTGAGCTGGAACGAGAAATACTTTTGCTCGGCGGCCGGCTGCTTGTCGGCTGAAGCGTTTGCGACCCAGAACTTCGTGGACTTCGGTTCGAATAGGACATTGTGCAGGTTGGACTTCATCGCAACCGGGCGAGACATCAACTCGATGGCTGCCGGGGCGTCGAATTGGCCGTGTCCGGCTTGTGCTCGTTCGACGAGTTTCTTGTAACGGTCACCGGCGGAGAGCAGGACGCAATCTTTCACGGCGATCGGCAGCAGCGGGTGCGACTCACCTTGTTTGACGAGCGAGAAGGCACCGGCTGAGGCTTCCATTCCGACGGCCGTGTTCGTCTTGCCGTCGGCGACGACGTAGAAGTACTGGCACGTGCGGCGATTGTCTCGGAAGACGCTGATCGCGGTTTCCAGGTCTTTGCCCTTTTCGAGAACCTCGCGGACGAGGAACGCCATCGGCACTCCGGTCCACAGACCAAGTCCACCGCCACCCATCTCGCCGACAGAGACGTGTTCGGCGTTCATGCCGGTGACCGAGCCGATGAAGCCGGCATACGTCACGTTGACGAAAGGGATGCCGCCATCTGGTTCGGCAACGACGAGCACGGCGTGTTCCTGCAAACCCCAGTCAATGGCGTAGTCGAGCACTCGGCCGTGATAAAGCGTGCCATCTTTTGTTGCTGAGTTCGCGATCGCGAAGCCGCTGCAATGGAAGAGTTCCGGGATAAAATTGCCCGCTCTCGCGTCGGCGGCCTTCAAGCCGGAGCCTTCGGCGAGTCCTTCCATTTCCTCGAAGTATTTCTTCGGGACGTATTTTTCTTGGATGCCGATGATCAGCTCGATGCCGTGCCGCGGTTTGACCTTCAGACCTGCGACCTCGACGAGAGTCGTCTCCCCTTTCACGTCGAGGATGTTGTGCATGTTCGAGCGGACTTTGTCGCGAAGCAGCGCTCCGTGTTGGAAGCCCATCTCGCGCGGCGTCCCTTTGAGATGCAAAACGTCGTAGCCGTCGATCCGTTCGAGCCAGCCCTTTCCGCAGCGAGCGACCGTTTGTGCGCCGACGGGATCGGTCTTCAGTGCCAACACCAGAGCGACGAAAACAAAGCCAAACGTCCAATGACTGCGAGAAAACGGCATGGCGAACTCCCAAGAACTTGGTTGTAGGTCAGCCTTCCCAGGCTGACTCGATCAAGAATCGACGCGATTGTTTCCATTCGAGTCAGGCTAAAAACCTGACCTACCGGTTTGAAACCAATGTGATTCGGAGCGGCTCGCGAGAATATGGGACATCCAAATGCGAGTCATGGAATGACTCGCCTACAGCGATCCGCAACGGAACGGGTCGCGAGATTATCGGACAACCTCGCCAGAATCGAGGTTGTTTCCCCGCATGACGGCGATCCGACAATTCCCGGTGGGGATGTTGGTGTTCGTTGACGGTCGAAAATCCACAGCCGTATCATCCGCACCCCTGCGACGGGCGGAGCGCCAGTCGTGTCGCCCGTCTACCGTTGCGGATCGTTCGCTGCGGAAATCCTCAACTCGGCAGAATCCAACGGATGTTTCAAACCCTCGGCAAGCTGGTATCACGGATGTGGCCGCTGTTGCTGGTCTTGTGGATCGGCGTTTGGTTTTGTCTTGGGTCATCAGTTCGTCGAAGTGCTAACCCCCTGAAATGGAGAGAGAATTGGGATATTGCCTGGTCCCAAGTCGCGCGTGATGGCGAATTTGCGTTCTTGCCGAAGAATTCTCCCAGCCTGGCTGCCGAGGAGTTGTTTCAAAAGGCATGGGGAGTGCCGCTTGCCAGCAACGTCGTGATTGTCGTGCGGCGAGAGAGTGTGCCAACCGGCTTACTGGACAGCGACAAAGCCTTCATCAACGACGTCTTACGGGAAAAGTTGGAGAAGATCGCCGACGAAGAAACGGCTTCGCTCCAGCCACAGAGTTCGAAGCCGGTGAAAGCTGCCGCTCCAGATGGTGCTGCGGAACTGGTTTCGGCGGACAATCTCAAGACGATCACGGTGCGAACGCTTTCGGATAAGTCGGTCGGTCGGTTGCTCAACAGCGAAGACGGTCACGCCTCGTTGGTGTTGATGGAACTGCCGACTGAGTTCCTGGATTCGCGCAACGGACGATTGATCGAGCGGGTCGAGAAGCTGATCGAACGCAATGGCGAACTGCAATCCAATGGCCTCGTGCCGCGTGGACTCGATCTGGCCTTGAGCGGATCGGCAACTGTCGGCCGCGACATGATCCGTGCGGCTCACGAAAGCTCGCGAGACACGGAACTCTGGACGGTCCTACTGGTTCTGTTTCTGCTGATCTTGATCTACCAAGCTCCGCTGATGGCGATCATCCCGCTGATGACGGTCGCGATTGCCACTGAAATATCGCTCGCGCTGTTGGCGTGTCTGGCTCAAGCGGGATTCATCAACCTGTTTGCGGGAATTGAAGTTTACGTGAAAGTGCTCTCTTACGGAGCTGGCGTGGATTACTGCCTCTTTCTGATTGCTCGGTACAAAGAAGAGTTAGATGAGGGAGCAACGCTCGATCAAGCGGTCGAGAACTCGCTGGCCAAAGTCGGTCACGCTCTCGTGGCCAGTGCCGGGACGGTCATCTGTGGCATCTTCATGATGTACTTCGCCGAGTTCGGAAAATTCAGCCAAGCCGGGATCGCCATCACGATTGCACTGGTGATTGTGTTGCTGGCAGCACTGACGTTTTCGTCCGCTCTGCTGAGACTGACTCGGCGTTGGGCGTTTTGGCCTCGCGCCTCAGGAACGAGCCTCACGCAGACAGCCGGTTGGGTGTCGGCGACATCGCTGTGGTCGCGTATGCTTGAGCGAAATTGGGGACAACTGGCTTGGACGAAAGTCAGCGGATTGGTCCGGCGTCGGCCAGCGACCGTGTTGCTGACGAGCATCGCACTGATGTTCCCGTTCGCTTGGATTGGCGTGCAATTTCACAGTCATTTGAGCTACGGCTTGCTCAGCGAATTGCCTCGCGAGACCACCAGCGTCATCGGAGCGGACGCGGTTGCACAACATTATCCGCACGGCATCGCCGGCCCGATCACGGTCCTGATCCGATCGAAATCCGACTCGTTTCTCAGTGAAGAAGACGACGGCGAACTGACCGATCAAGCGCGAGGCATTGTCGAATTGCTGACCGATCAACTTCGGGAACACCAGGACAAGTTGCAATTGGCGGATGTTCGCACGTTGTTGCATCCATTTGGCGGCGGGCTATCCAACATCGCTCACGATGACGCGGCCAAGCAAGAGAGCGAGTCGGAAATTCAATTGGTCGGTGGATCAAAGCTTTTAAGTGGCCTCCTAGGCAGAAAACTGGAACATCAACGTACGAAGCAGCACTATGTCAGTTCGGCAGGCGACCTGAACGGCCGAGTGCTTCGCATCGATTTGGTCTTGAAGGATGATCCGTTCGCACGCAACAGCATCGCGCAATTCGAGTCGATCCAGCATTCGATCGAGACGAGCATTCCGAAAGGTCTCGAAGTTTTCACGCTCGGTCCAACCGCCAGCATCCGTGATCTCAAAGCGGTGACCGATCGCGACCAAATCCGCATCGACATTCTCGTGCTCGGTGGCGTGTTCCTGATTCTGATCGCGTTGTTGCGGCGGTTCACGATTTCGCTGTACCTGATCGTCAGCGTCTTCTTCAGCTATCTGGTCACGCTCGGTGTGACCTTCGCCGTGTTCTGGGCGATGGACCCTTCTGGTTTCGCGGGCTTGGACTGGAAGGTGCCAATGTTCCTGTTCACGATCCTGATCGCGGTCGGTGAGGACTACAACATCTTCTTGATGACTCGCATCGACGAGGAGCAGCGTCTGCACGGCAAGACGGACGGCGTGATTTCCGCGTTGCAAAAGACCGGCAGCATTATCTCAAGCTGCGGCATCATCATGGCCGGAACGTTTTGTTCGCTGATGGCGGGATCGCTTGTCGGGTTGCATCAACTCGGTTTCGCCCTGGCCTTTGGAGTGCTGTTGGATACGTTCGTCGTGCGGCCAATTCTTGTTCCCGCATTTCTGGTGCTGCTGTACGACGGGCGGTTGAAAAGCGTGAAGTGTTTGTTGGCACGCACTGCGACGCCGTCGCCCGCGGCCACCGAGGTGACTCAATCCGTGGATGTTGGAGGCGAGTGATGCGAGTGTCGCGTGTTTTGGCTGTGGTGGCGATTTTCCTCTTCAGCCTCACGGCGCTCGAGCCATTCGGCGTGGCGCAAGAGACCATTCCGGGGTGGCACACGAATCTGGAAGACGCTCGCAAGCTGGCGGAAACGACCGGCAAGCCGCTGTTCATCACGTTTCGCTGCGTCCGTTGACCGGAGTGCTGGCTGTGGGATGGGCAGGTTGCTCAGGAAGATCCCGAAATCCGTCTTGCTCGTGCGGACTATATCTGCGTCCGCGTGACCTCGATGAACCGGGTAGACATTGCGCGCTTCGAGTTCGACTATGACACGACCTGGGCCGCGTTCTTCGCGGATTCCAAGCTCCGCATCTACAGCCGCTACGGCGGTCGGGACGAGCACGAACCAGAATCGCGACTCAGCAAAGCGTCCTTGTTGCAAACGATGCACGAGGTGTTGAACGCTCACAAGGCCGTGACCTCTGGTCGCTCTGGCGAGCGGGGCGGCGTCAGCCCCCCGGCAGCTTCCAACGTACTCGGCCAGGAGCCTAACGCCGCCACGCTCGCCGAAAACAAATCGGTCCCGTCGTGGCATCCTGAGCCGAAGTCTTCGACAACGCCGCTCGACATTCCGCTCTTGAAGAAGAACCATCAAGGCTGCGTTCACTGCCATCAAGTTCGCGAGTACGGACTATTGCAGGCGTATCACGACAACCGCTTCAGTCGCGAGATGTTGTTCACGTTTCCGCTGCCGGAATCGCTCGGCATCGAGATCGACCGGGCTCACGGACATCGCATTGCGCGAGTTCGTGATGACTCTGCTTCGGCTGCGGCTGCGGCCAAGTTGTCTGCGGGAGACGTCGTGGTGCGGTGCGCGAATGTGCCGATCCGTTCGGAACTCGATCTCCGCTGGGCATTGCATCGCCTGCCGCCCAACAGCGATCGCGTCACGCTGCTAGTGGATCGTCCGGTGAATAAGACGGATGGTTCAGCCACACAACGGCTCGAAGTCGAGTTGTCGCTGCCGTCCGGTTGGCGGCAAAGTGAATTGAGTTGGCGTAAGTCTTCGCGCAGCGTCCCATCGGATTGGGGCTTTCGAGCCGCAGCCCTCGCCAAGTTCGAGCGTCGTGAAGCCGGTTTGCCGGAGACAGGCTTGGCCATTCGCGTTCTCTCGATCAAGCCGCGTGGACTCGCGCAAGCTCTCGGCCTGCAAAAAGGGGATGTCATCACGTCGCTCGGCGATGACACGCGCGAGCGGACACTCGATCGACTTCGCTCCGACATGCTCCGCCGCTTCGCACCCGGCGACGAAATTCGAATGACAATTCGTCGTGCCGCAGAAACTTTGGAACTCGGTGGCAAGTTCCCTCCGTGGTTCACGGAAGAGACGACCGTCCCATAGCTCGCAATAACCACGTTGACCATGCGAGCCAATGGGTGTGCAAAGTCGCTACGACGTGGTTGCGGCGGAGAACGGGCCGGCCTATCGTCCGGTTTGCTAATGAAACCACTCAAGCACCGGAGGTTGAAGAAACCTGCCGACGACAAGGATCACGTTGTTATGGTCGCGCCGCAGTCCAGCAAGCAAATTCTTCGATACGGCGACGGCCAACTGTTTCAGATTGAAATCGACGTCAGCCGCATTGAGGGGCGCAACCGGCCGTCAGAACCATCAGCAGACTTCGCGAAAGAAGTTCGTCAGCAGTTGGCAACACCGCTCGATTTTCCGCCGCTGGAAATGGCCGTTGTCCCCGACGATCGCATCATCATTGCGCTGGATCGACACACTCCGGGTTCCGCCGAGATCATCGCGACCGTGTGGTCCATTTTTGAACGGCGATCCGTCAAGCCGAAGGACGTCACGATACTCCAGCCAGCAAGTTGGAAGTCTGACAAACTGGCCGACCCGCGCCTCGCGTTGCCCGATGCCGTGCAGAAGGCGATGCACTGGACGATTCACGACGCGACCGACAAGAAACGCGAGGGCTATCTCGCGAACTCCGCGAATGGTGAGCGGATCTACTTGGATCGCGAAGTCATCGACGCTGAATTTGTGCTGCCGATCGGCGCGATCGGGTTCGATCCGCTGCTTGGCTTTCGTAGTGCGGCGAGCGCGATTTTTCCGGGCCTGTCCAATATCGACGCGATGGCCAAAGCGAGAGGACAAGATCACTCCGAACTCCGGCCGGAAGACGACCGCCCGCTGCGTCAACTGCAAGACGAAGTGGCATGGCTACTCGGCGTGCAGTTTGGAATCCAAGTATTGCCGAGCATCAACGGCCGGCCGGCCGGAGTGATCTGCGGTGCGTTGGAGCCGACGACGTCCGCCGCGCGTGATTGGCTCAAGCAACACTGGTTCGTCGAGCAGACTCGTCGTTGCGAGATCGTCGTGGCCGCCGTTGATGCGGATGCGGCCGGCACGAGTTGGGAGCAGTTCGGCGCGGCGATCCAGACAGCTCGTAACCTGGTACAGCGCGGCGGGAAAATCATTCTGCTGACTAATCTCTCGGCCGAACCGACGGAAGGTTTCCGATACCTCCAGCAGTGCGGCTCGCCGCGTGAAACGCTCAAGCCGCTCCGTTTGGAAAGTCCACCCGACTTGATCCCTGCCAGTCGACTCGCTTCCGCAGCCGATTGGGCGACGGTGTATCTGGTGAGCGGACTGAATTCCGACGTCGTCGAGAGTCTGTGCATGACACCGCTCGCTCCGGCTGAGGCGGCGCGATTGCTTGACCGTGGCGGCTCGTGTGTGTTGCTAGAATCGGCGCAGAACACATTCGGCTATGTGACCTAACGCCGCTTCACCGCACTTTGAGATCTCAAATTTGAAATCTCAGATTGAACGTCGCGCTGGCTGACATGCACGCGACGTGCATCGCTTGCAACAGACGACTCTCTCAAAATAATTCGCCGATGTTTGGCCGAATTCAAAAACAAAAAAGCCCGACCGGGATTCGGTCGGGCTTTCAAGTTTGGAAATGTTGGCTCTCCGCCACTCTTGTTGATTCTTGTGTTGCCGATCCAATCAGCCGGAACGCGCT
>JAYVQJ010000478.1:0-7753 GCA_043777235.1 Planctomycetia bacterium | reverse complement strand
GTTTCCAAGCCTTCCAAAAACCGGACGCTAGCGCGTTCCGGCTGATGATGAAATTGCGTTATCAGACTGACATTTGAAGTTCTTTGTCAGCCTCTAAGCCTGAATCGCAAGCGAAGTTTTCCGGTTTGCCGGCTTCGCTTGCGCTTCAGGCTTGAATAGCAACGTGAATCATCCGGAGTAGCGATCCGCTGACCAAGAGGCCCTGTTTGAAATTGGACGATCTGACCTCTGAGACCACAAAGCCGACCAACGTCCGCTGGAGCGTGTTCTCGTTGGCCTTCGCGACATCGGCGCTGCTGTATCTGCACCGCTACGTGTTCGGGTTCATCAAGCCGACACTCCAGAAGGAATGGGGGTTGAGCAACACCGAGTTGGGGCAGCTCGATAGCGCGTTCTCGACATGCTACACGCTGTTTCAGTTTCCGCTGGGGATCGCGGCCGACTTCGCGGGTGTGCATCTGGTGCTGACTCTGTTGATTGCGATTTGGTGCTGCGGACTGGCGTTGATGGCCTTTGCTCCGTCGTTCAGGGTGATGTGGTTCGGGCAGACGATCTTGGGGATCGGCCAATCGGCGGTCTATGCCTGCCTGAATCGAGTCGGCCGGATGTGGTTTCCTCCGGCCGTGCGGACAACGATGCAAGGGTCGGTTGGGATTCTCGCCGGTCGTCTGGGAGCGTTGAGTTCCGGGCTGCTGTTCGCATCGCTGCTGCTCGGCACGTTGGGAATTCACTGGCGCATGGCGATTTGGATTTTCGTGGCGATCGGTGTCACGCATTTGCTGTTGTTTGGCGTGATCTTTCGCAACTCGCCGCGCAAACATCCGCGCGTCAACAACGCTGAGGCGCAACTGATTGAAGGAAACGCTCCGCCCACAGACGGTCGGCAGGGAACGACACCCGGCATCGCCGACATGTTGCGGTCACTGACTCCGAGATCGTTTGGCAATCTCATCTGGTTGAGCCTGCAAAATGTCTTGAGCACATTCGCCGACAACATCTATTCGCATTGGATTCCGCTGTTTCTCTTTCAAGTGCATCACTTGAAGTTCAAAGAAATGGGCGTGTACTCGGCCCTGCCGTTACTGGGCGGAGCGATTGCCGGAGTGGTCGGTGGGATGCTCAATGATTTTCTGATCGCTCGGACTGGCAACCGCCGTTGGTCGCGAGTCGGCGTGGCGTTTGTCGGCAAGGGTCTCGCGGCCGGGTTGATGTTCACGGCGCTGCTGTTCTACGACCGACCGTATGTTTTCTGTCTGTTCTTGTTCTTCATCAAGCTGTTCGGCGATTGGAGCCTGACTTCCAGTTGGGGAGTTGTCTCGGACATCGGCGGCAAGGCGACGGCGTCGGTGTTCGCGTTCAGCAATACCGTGGCGGGAGTCTCGCTCATCACGGCTCCGATGGTCTTTGGATACGTCTCCGAGAATTACGGTTGGAGGCCGGTGTTCGTCATCGTCGGAGTCATGTATGTGCTCTGTGCTCTGGCGTGGCTGGCCATCGACTGCACGGTTCCGCTCATTCGGGAATCGCCGTCGGAAAGGGACCGCGATGAAGGTGAGTGATACACTTTCGCTGGCTGTGAAGTAGAAGGCTCCGCGCCGTTCGTGTGATGAAACGGCGCATCGTCACGAGAGGCGGATATGAGTGAGCGATGCCACATCTCGCTGAGTGAGTTGACTCGAATGGTTCGAGAAGCGTCAAAGAACTTCGGTGCGCGGGGATGCTTGGTCGCGGGGCCGCAATTACTTCCTGATTTCGGCAAACACGTTAGCCGGAACGCGCTCGCGTCCGGTTCGAGAGCCGAACGACATTCCGAACCGGACGCGAGCGCGTTCGGGCGGATTTTCCGAGGGTTTAGCGGCATCTGCGCTGCTCCGAAATTCAAGGAAAATCTGAGTCGCGCAAAAGCCGTTGAACCTCCGACACAAGGTCGGGGGCGAAAAGATCACAGCCTCTTTGGGTTGCTTGTGGTCGTGATCGTGTCGGCGTGTGGGGCTGCCAGGGCGGATGACGAGTTCTTTGAGAAGCAAATTCGTCCGTTGCTCAGCGCACATTGCCAATCATGCCACGGCGACAAGAAGCAAGAAGGGGGCTTGAGGCTCACGTCGCGCGAGGCCGCGCTCAAGGGGGGCGACACGGGAACCGCCCTCACGCCAGGCAAGCCGGATGAGAGTTTGATGATTCGCGCGGTCGAGTCTCTCGGCGAACGGAAGATGCCGCCAAAGCAGAAGCTGGCTGACGCCGACATTGCCAAGTTGAAACATTGGGTGGCGATGGGAGCACCTTGGCCGGAATCGAAATCGACGCCGGGTGTGGCTCAGGAGGGTGGTTTTCAAGTGACCCCGGCACAGCAGTCGTGGTGGGCTTATCAGCCGATCAAGGATCGTGTGCCGCCGACCATCAAGAACGGATCATGGCCGCGCAACGAGATCGATCACTTCATCGCGGCGGAATTGGAAGCTCGTGAGATGTCGCCTGCGATGCCTGCGGATCGGCGGACGTGGCTGCGTCGTGCGACGTTTGATCTGACGGGATTGCCGCCGACACCGGAGGATCTCGATGCGTTTCTCTTGGACGATTCGGATCAGGCCTTTGAACGTGTCGCCGATCGGTTGCTCGCGTCACCCGAATACGGTCCACGCTGGGCGCGGCATTGGCTCGATATCGTGCGATACGCCGACTACCACGATGGAAATCCGAAGGCACGCACGGCATCGTGTGATCCACTGCAAGCGTGGCGTTATCGAGATTGGGTCGTCCAGTCGTTCAATCGGGATCTGCCGTTCGACCAATTCATCGTCCATCAGATCGCCGGAGACTTGTTGCCGAACCCCGATGGTGGCGAGCTGTATGCCGACGGGCTCGTCGCCACGACGTTTCTCACGAACGGTTCGTGGGATCGCGGTGACGCCGACAAGGAGAAAATGGTCAGCGACATGGTCGATGACAACATCGACACGATCGGCAAGGCATTCTTGGGATTGACGGTCGGCTGTGCTCGGTGCCACGACCACAAGTTCGATCCGATTTCGCATCAAGACTACTACGCGCTGGCCGGAGTCTTTTACAGCACACACCTCCTGAAGGAACTAGGAACCAAAGGGGGCGAGTACACGCTCAACCGAGTTCCGCTGGTCGACAAGGCGTATCTCGCGAAACGTGATGCGCAATTGAAACCGCTCAACGAAGTCCAAGCGAAGCTGACCGAGCTTGATAAGAAAGTCCCGAAGCCGCCCGAAGATGATGCGGAACGGAAGACGTTCGTCGCGCAGCGAGACAAGCTGCAAAGCCAACTCCTTCCCGAACCTCCCTTGGCCGAAGCCGCTGCCGAAGGGGGAACGCCCGGCGGTTTGTTCCCCGGCATTCAAGATGTGCCGATTCATATTCGGGGAAGCTACACGCGGCTGGGACCAGTCGTGCCGCGCCGCATGCCTGTGTTCTTTGCGGGTGACAAACAATCGCCCATCGCGAACGGCAGCGGTCGGCGCGAAGTGGCGGCGTGGGTCACATCGAAACAGAACCCGCTCACCGCGCGCGTCATCGTCAATCGCGTTTGGCAGTGGCATTTCGGAGCCGGCCTCGTTCGAACTCCGAACAATTTCGGTTTGCTGTCCGAACCGCCGTCACATCCCGCGCTGCTCGATTGGTTGGCAGCCCGCTTCGTCGAAGATGGCTGGTCGCTCAAGAAACTGCATCGGCGGATCATGCTGTCGGCGACCTATCGGCAGAGCAGCACCGTGCCGCGCGAGCCAGTCACGGTCGATCCCGACAACCGTTGGCTTGGACGATTTGCGGCTCGCCGCCTGGAAGCCGAAGCGATTCGCGACGCAATGCTCCTGACCAGTGGCCGGCTTGATCGTACACCACGCGGTCCCGCGAGCGATGATCTGTCGATTGCTCGGCGTTCGTTGTACGTTCAGACGGCCCGCTGGGATCGAGGCAGCTTTGCGATGTTGTTCGATGCCGCGAATCCCGATGCCTCGGATGAAAAACGAAACGTCAGCACGGTTGCCCCGCAGGCGCTATTCCTGCTCAACGACAGCTTCACGCTGGCTCAAGCGAAGCATTTGGCCGATCACTTGATTCGCGTCGTGCCGAACGAAGCGCCAGATTTCGAGACGTCACGCATCCAGCACGCCTACCGCTTGCTCTTCAGTCGCCGGCCAACTGCCGACGAGATCGCCGTCGCGCAGCAACTATTGGCACAGGGAAAGCACACAGATGCAACCTGGACCGACCTCGCTCACATCCTGCTTTGCAGCAATGAATTCGTTTACGTTGATTGAGCCGCAGGGCACTCGCCCCGGTTCAGCGAAAACAAACCGGGGCGAGCGCCCTGCGGCTGATTTGCCACAACAATGAACACGAATTGAGATTGGCGGCGTCAAGACGCCACTGGGAACTTCCAAATCCCTAAGGCGTTCTTACCGAGCATGAACTCGCGGTCTGCGGCGGAGTAGAAGTCGCAGTGCTTATCCACGAACTCGAGCTCTTGATCCATTGGCAACTCCCAGCGCGGACGCGGGTAGCCGGTGCCCCAGACCAGTTGCTTGCCGCCGAATTCTTCGTAGATCGCTTTGTAAAACGGCCAGGTGTCTTCGTAGGGATACTTCTTCAACTCCGACATTTCGTAGGGTTCGGAGTTGCTGATCCACACCTGCGGGAATTTCTTCAGGCGGAACATCTTCCGAAACTCCGGCCAGCAATCGGGCGACTTCAAATCGGGTTTGCCGGCGTGATCCACAATGATCTTCACGCCGGGGAAACGACCCGCCATGTCTTCGAGCATCGGCATCTGATGCGGCGCGATGTAGAAGTTGAACACGGCTCCCAGCTTCTCCGCTTCGCGCCACAGCGGGTAATGCTCTTTCGAATTCAGCCATGTTGATTGGGGATGATAGATCGGACTGAATCGCATCCCTTGGAATCCGTGCTCCTTGACCCAGTAGCGAAGATTGTCGGCCACCTTGGGATCGTGCGGATCGAGCAGTCCATGTGCGACGAACAGTTTTGGATAGCTCTTCAGGCAGTGAGCGATATACGAGTTGTCCCAGCCGAAGTAGCGCGGATTGATTAACACGGCATAGCGGAGACCGAAGTCACGCATCTGCTCCACTTGGTTCTCGATCGGCGCGGCGATTTCCACTTTCAGATTCTGTCCAAGCTCCGGATGCTTGAAGGGAAACTTCGGATCGAGCGTCCAGACTTCCAAGTGCGTGTCGACGAGCAGCCGTTGCTCGGCAATCGCAACAGAGTTCGTATCGGCCGCTGTCGCCAAGGCGACAGTCGCGAGCGAACCAACCAGCATCTGACGTCGGTTCAAGTAGGTTGGTCGGTCCATGCCGCTCTCCCGATTCTCGAGGTCATTCCGACCGGGAGCTGACGCCGCCCGGCTCGCCAAAAAGCTCTCATTCATGGCCGCGCGCGGTATTGATTAGAGGCAGCACACCCACGCGTCGTCCGGCGCGGAAGCAGTGTCGCACATCAAAGCTCCGCTGACCGATTTCCGTCACTCCTTCCGAGTCCGTCAGCGGGATTTCCCCATCAACGATGTCGAGCACCGTGATGTCGGCGCACGCTCCCGGTTTCAAGGTGCCGATTTCGTCGGCCATGCCAAGCCACTCGGCGCACGTCGCGGTCGAGCGGCGGATGATTTCCGGAACGCTCATCCCCAGGTGCAGAAATTTGCTAAGCGTCGTGACCAAATCAAACACCGGGCCGTGGACGTTGTAGGTGTGCAAGTCGCTGCCGAGAAAATCGGGGACAACGCCTTGATCGAGCATCGGTCGCGCGACGCGCCACGCGAAGCTGCCGGAGCCGTGACCAACGTCGAGCAGCACTCCCTCACGCTGCTTCTCGCGGACGATCGAGCAGACTTGCGTGTGATCGTCGACCAACTTGCAGTTCTTGTCGTGATAGCAATGCGTCATTACGTCGCCGGCTCGGAGAGTCTCGAAGAGATGCTCAATTCGCAGCGATGAGTTCGCCGGATGCACGACCAGCGGCAGCTTCGTGGCATCGGCGGCCAGTCGAGCGCGCCGCAATCCCTCGGCCTCGTTCTTGCCGCCGTTCGAGATGTTGTCCATGCACCGCACCTTGATGCCGGCCACACAGTCTCGATGTTTTTCGACCGCTTCCACGCAGCCTTCGACGTCACAGTACGCGATGTCCCATAACTCGCCGAGCGCCGGCTTCGTGTCGTTGCTGCTGATCAATCCTTGCCCGGCGATCAGCATCAACGCTTTGACGCGAGTCTTTGCCGTGTCAATGACAAACCGCCGGAAGCCGTCGAAGATCAAACCGCCCGCAGTGCCGAAATCCAGCACGGTCGTCACGCCGCGAGCCAAACAAGTCTCGTCGGGATCAACGCCGAAGTTGCTGACTCCGGGAAAAACGTGAACATGAAAGTCGATCAACCCCGGCACGACGAACAGCCCGCTGCAATCGAGCGTCTGTTTGGCGCTCACGCTGCCGGAAACGTCCGGCGCTTGAGGATCAAGAATCGCCGCGACTCGGCCACCTTGAACGGCCACATGCCGCCGAGCATTCAATCCAACGGCCGGGTCAATCACCGTGCCGTTGAGCAACAAACAATCATACATCGAAGAGTCTCCAAAAAGGTCGAAGCGGGATTGTGGCGACTCGCCCGTTGGTCGGTCCAATCACCGCCGAATGGAGTCACGGCTGGTCATTCATGAAATTGCAAAATCTGTAGCCCGACCCCTTGTGGGTCGGATGATTTTGATCCGGTTTGAATTTCGAATTTCAAATTTCAAAGAAGAAGCTTTGAGTCCTCCGACCCACAAGGGGTCGGGCTACAGTTTGCCAAACATGACGAATTGGCCAGCCCCGTGAATGGAGTCGGTTGCTCGGACGTCGCGTCGTGGCGATGATCACATCGCCAAAGTTCTCTCATTCATTGCCGCGCGCGGTCTCGCAATTCGGATTGCCATGAATTCTCCACTCAGTCTGATTGTCGCCAGCCGCAACGCGAAGAAGCGGCGCGAGATTGAAGAGTTGCTCGCTCCGCACCACATCGAGGTGCTCAGCGTCACTGACTTTCCCGATGTGCCGGAGGTCGTCGAAGACGGCGAGACCTTTGCTGCCAACGCGGCGAAGAAGGCGACACAGACCGCTCGGTTTCTGAATCGCTGGGTGCTCGGCGAGGACAGCGGCCTGATGGTCGATGCGTTGAATGGTGCGCCGGGGGTCTACTCCGCCCGCTTCAGCGGTGAGGGAGCGACCGACGAGAAGAACAACGCCAAGCTCATCGCCGAACTGGCCAATGTTCCGGAAGAGCGGCGTGGTGCTCAGTACCTTTGCCACGCGGCGATCTCTGATCCGACAGGTGCGATTCGGCTGACCGTCGAGGCGACTTGCCGAGGCCGCATCCTTCGCGAGCCGCACGGCTCGAACGGCTTCGGTTACGACCCGTACTTTTTGATTCCGGAATATCACCTGACGTTTGGAGAACTGAGTTCGACGGTGAAGCAACATCTCAGCCACCGTGCTCGCGCGTTCGAGCAATTGATTGCGCCGCTGGTTCGGTTGCTGAGTCAACCGGTCATCGAGTAACGCAAAAGCCGTTGAACCCCCGACGCAAGCTCGGGGGCGAAGAAATCGCCACCTCTTCGGTTTGCTTTTGAAACATCCTGGCTAATACCGATCGCAGAAAATAACTGCGCTGTGTGAAGCGCTCGGCTCATCACGCGGAGCTCTTTGGACCGGGGACAAGGGTAACAGTCGTTCGGGGACA
>JAYVQJ010000477.1:0-2022 GCA_043777235.1 Planctomycetia bacterium | reverse complement strand
GCTAATGAAGATTGCACATTCACAACAACATTCAGACCTCAAGGAATTTTAATCGGCCGGAGTCGAGCATCGGTGTTTCGTCAGATCATCCAATTCGGGGGATCGATGCGGAAGCACTGCTTTAAGAGTCTGAACAGCGTCGGAGATTGCGACTGCATTCGTTCCGGCCGTTCGAAGAAGCATTCGGTGGCGACGCAAAAAAACTCTTCGGGACTCTCGGCCGCGTAGTCGTCCAACAACGCACGTCGGCCTCGATCGGATTCGCGGACCTGTCGGTCGAACTCCGTCTGAAACGCCGAAAGCCACGGTTCGCCGTGATCCGTCCAAGCGGTCTGAAACCAGCCGGCCAACAGTTCGTGGAACACATGACCGAACTCGTGCAACACGACGTTTGTTCCTGGGGGGACGACGTGTTCGGCGGTCGGCACTTCGCTCCAAACCAGGATCACCGTGCCGCTCTCGAACCACGCCTCGCCGAGATGCTCGTCTTCGGCATCGTCTTCGAGTTGCTGCATCCAATCTCCGTGTGAGTAATCGACTCCGTCCACTCCGATGCGCGCTCGGCGGCCTTGATACGGAGTCGGATGAACCAGCACATGCCGCACGCGAGTCAGCCACTCGTCATCAAATCCGAGCGTCAGCAACGTCGCATACGCGGCAATCACAACACGGATTTCTTCGGTGACATCGAGTCCTCGGCAGCCTTCCCACGAGGTCTCACGCACGAAGACTTGAATCCGCTGCCGCCATTTCGCTGCCAGTTCGACCGGCATTCGTTCGGCTTGCTTGATGTGCCGTTTCAGCGCGTCGTCCCACGACGACGGAAACGGCTCCGTCAACCAGCGACGACGTCGACGTGCTCGCAACCAGCCGAACATTCCGTGCTCCACAAAGCTTAGTTCGGCCAAACAACGCGACCGGGGGTTGTCACGCGGATGCTGTAAAGCACTCCGCCGCCGGTGACGAACAGTGTCTTGCGATCTTCACCTCCGAACGCGCAGTTGGTCACTTCGTCGGTCGGTATTGGCAGGAAGTCGAGCAAGTCACCAGTGCTTGAATCGAGAACATAGATGCCCGCTTTCACATCCTCGGCCGGCTCGAATGGCAGGTTGGGTTTGTTGAGTCCGCCGGCGACGAACAGCCGTCCCTTTTGATCCTGCTTGAGTCCATCGGGACCGCGTCCCTTGCCCCAATCGCGCAGCAGCTTCTTCGTGGCGAGATCGACGTTGCCATCGGTTCGGAATTCGAATCGCCACAACTTGCGAGCCCCGTCGTGCGAGTCATTGTTGTTGTCGGCGACAAACAGAAACCGATCATCCGCTGAGACGAGCACACCGTTTGGCCGGTCGAGTTCGCGGCCGATGATCCGCGTCACCTTCGCTTCGCCGCCGGTCGATTCCGGTGGATCAATTCGATAGACCCCTTCGATCGTGCGGCCTTGCTCATCACGAATCTGCATGTCGTCGCGGCCACCGTAACGCGGATCCGAGAAGTAAATTCGGCCGCGTGAATCGACGGTGATGTCATTCGGCTGGTTGTACTTCTTGCCGAGATAACTGTCGGTCAACACGGTTAGCTTGCCGTCGAGTTCCGTGCGAGTGACTCGCCGCAGCTTCGGCTCGCACGCGAGCAATCGTCCCTTGGTGTCGAATAACAAGCCGTTCGTCCCGGCCTCTTCGCGATGCACGACCGACTTTCCGTCGCGAGTCAGACGCATGATGTGCCCTTTGCCGCTCGACAGCACACCGAGCTGCGGATGCCACGCTGGTCCTTCACCACCGGCTCCTTGCCCCGCTTCAACTTTTAATTTGGCTCCCGGCTCGAAGATGGGATCAGCCGCGATCAGGTAAGACGGAAGTAAGACGATCCCGAACAGTACGGCCCACGTTCTTCGCTGCATGGCATTCCCTTGGGAGTTCATCGTCGCCAATAGAACGGCCCGACGTCTCGCAAGCCGCCGGGCCTCGTTGAATTTCTTTGCTCAGTGGATCTAGCGAGGCTCCGCCTCAGACCATGAGCCGG
>JAYVQJ010000476.1:0-2024 GCA_043777235.1 Planctomycetia bacterium | reverse complement strand
AAACGGGTCGCGGTTGGTTGTCGAATGGAATCTTCCGTCGGCGACTCAGGCGGGTTGGCTGCTGTTGCTGATGGACGGAGTCGCGTTGATCGGCCTGTTGGGAGTGCTGACGTATTTGCGTCGGCGCGAGCGGCCGGTTGAGTTCGTCGATGATTTGCGCGGGTTGTTGCAGGCGGAGCCGATCGCTGCGGTGTGCGCGTCGGTCTGCTTATTAAGTCTGTGTGGTCTGCCGCTGCTGGCCGGATTTTGGAGTCGGTTGTTTCTCGCGTTGAATGCGATGAATGTGCGCGGCGAGTGGGGGCCTCCGCACTTGTTGATCTCGCACAACGGACTGTTGGTACTGACGGCGTTGCTGGCGTTAAGCACTGTTTGGTCGGCGTCGATCGCGATGCGATCAGTCGGCACGATGCTGTTCGGGTTGCCGTTAAGTCCGCCGCGTCCGACGGGGTCTGTCTCCTCCTTGTTCGCGGCGGTGTTGGCCAGCATGATCTTGATCGGCTGCGGAGTGTTGCCGGGGCCGCTGCTGAGTTGGCTCTGCTCGCCGCGTGTCGAGCAAGTTTCTCCGCAACCGCCGCAACGAGCGCCGGCCGTCGACGCTCAAGGAGGCACGCGATGAGGATTCACGTTCGAGTGCCGCGAGTCGCCGCCGTTCTTTTTTGGATCGTCGCGGCGACGCGCGGCGCGATGGCGAGCGACGAAATCCGAGCGACGATATTCGATGCCGACGGCCGCGAATCGACTGGACTGTTGCGGACGATCTCGCACGAAGCGGTTCGCATTGGCGAGCCGTCGGTTGAGCGGAAGTGGTCGGACATCGTGTGGGTTCGGTTTAGGCACGTTGAAAACGTGCCCCACGAATTGCGTGGCTCGGCGATCTGGCTGGCGAATGGAGACCGGTTGGTCGCGAAGGAAATGAGCGTTGCCGATGAGCAACTCAAGGCGTCGTGGAGTCCATCGGGTGACTGGCAAGAATTTGCTTTGCCATTGGAATCGGTTCGAGGCGTGTCGCTGTCATTGCCACATGCTCGTGAGCGGCGAGACGAAATCACCGCGTGGCTGCTCGACCGAAAAGAGGCACGCGACGAATTACGATTACTCAACGGCGATGTGCTGTCGGGTGAAGTCATCGGTTGGCAAGACGACACGGTTGCGCTCAAGACGGTCGGTGGTGAGATCAAGCTGCCGACAGCAGGCGTGCGCGACATCGGCTTCAATCCAGAATTGCTCGCGCTGCCGGAACCGAAAGAGTTGTGCTGGCTGGTGTCGTTGCGAGATGGCTCGCGAGTCACGCTGCTGGTTTCGAAGAGCCGCATTGACGGTGAGACGCTCAAGGCCGCACACGTCTCAGGAGTCTCATGGGACATTCCGCTCTTGTCGATCTGCGAGTGGCGCGTGTTACGAGGCCGCTCGGTCTTTCTGTCTGATCTGCCGCCGCTGGAAACGAAGCACACGCCGTTCTTACCCGGCTCGCGCGCGTGGACGTTGCAGCGTGACCGTTCCGTGGCTGGCCGGCCGCTACGATTGGGAGGACGCGAATTTCCGAAGGGGTTGGGAATGCACAGCCGCTCGACAGTGACGTATTCCCTCGCGGGAAAGTACCGAGCATTTCACGCAATCGTCGGGCTCGATGACCCAACCATCGGCGAAGGAACGGCGGCGTGTGCCATCGAAGTTGACGGTCGGCGAGTCTTCGAAGAGCGGGCGCTCTCTCGTGCCAAGGGGCCGCAGCGAATTCCGATCATTGATGTTGTTGGGGCCAAGCGACTGACGCTGTCGGTCGATTTCGGGGAACTGGGTGACTCACAAGATCACGTCGATTGGGGCGAAGCGGTGTTACTCAGAAAAATGGAGGAATGAAAAATGGCTCTCCGTCATCCGTGTTGGAATGCGTTGATTAGCCGGAACGGGCTAGTGCTGTGTCACATCCTGATTTTCGGGTTGGATAGATCAGCCGGCACGCGCTAGCGCAATGGCACTTACTTTACCCCAGTAACCCGCAGCGTCAGCGAGGGAAACAAAGGGAA
>JAYVQJ010000475.1:0-2024 GCA_043777235.1 Planctomycetia bacterium | reverse complement strand
TTGGACCAAACGCGATTGACGAACGCTCGTGCGAAGAAGCGATTTCCCTTTTCTCGGAGCCACGACATCAACGGTACTCGCGGATCGTTGTGCTCGGTCAAATAGACCACATCGCCGCCGAGCAACTTGGCCGAGGGACCGGCCGGCTTGAGAGCATTGGGCTTTCCGTTGTCCTTCTCCTTCTTGCGATCCTTGTCGTTGTTCGGGGCCTTTGGCTTCTGAACGACGAGTTCCTCGAAGGGAACTACCTTGCCTTTCTTCATTTCTTCGGGCAACAGTTTTTGAAGATCGTTCGCTTTGAGTTTCGCGTCGATTCCCAGCGATGCCGTCATCACGTCGTAGCTTTTTTTGTCCTCAGGTCGAGTCTTCATCGCCGTGCCGTTGAAGAACTCCTTGAACTGATTGAAGTCGTCCTGAGTCCATTGGTCGAACGGATGCTTGTGGCATTGAGCGCATTGAATCCGCATCCCCATGAACGTGTAGGCGAACCCGATCGCACGGTCTTCGGCCTTGAGGAAATTCTGCCGCGACCAGAAGAGATCCAGGCTGGGATGATCTCCGTAGTTGGTTTCGCTCTTGGGAGCGAAATAACCGCTCATTCGTTTGCAATAGTCCTCGTAAGACTCCCCTTCCTTGCGGCTCTTGCTCGCGACGATCCCCGCGACCAGTTCATCATACGGCGTATTGTTGGCGACTCGCGTGTAGAGCCAGTCGTACCAAGCCTGCGACGCAACGGTGGTGCGAATCACATTGCCACGATTGAGCATGTTGGCATTATTGCCCGTGAAGTCCGAGAGCTTGGTTGCCCACCACGCCACGTAGCCGGGGCGTTCGAGCAACTCGTCAATCTTCTTGGCTCGCTTGTTCGAGTCGGTGTCCGACAGGAACGCCGTGACCTCTTGCGGCGACGGCAACGTGCCAGCGAGATCGAGGCTGACTCGGCGGAGGAATTCCGCGTCGTCGCACAACTCGGACGGCACGATGCCGAGCTTGCGGAGCTTGTCGATGACGAGTTCATCGACCTTCGTCGCCGTGGCGATCTGCGGATACTCGTCCCCCGTCTTGTCGCTGACCGGGCGGATCACAGGGATCGGGACGACCCCTTGGTCGTAATTCACGACGACATGCGTGTCGCCCACTTCACCCGATGTCACCAGTCCGTTCGCGTTGATCGCCGCGATGAGATCATCGTTCGAGTTGAATCGGCACAACGGCGTGACGTCTTCGTGAGTCCCGTCGGACCAGACGGCGATCACCTTGAGTTGCGATTGCTCGTCGGTCTTGCCGAATTGAATTTCCTTCGGCGTGACGTCGAGTCGCACGAACTTCGGAGCGTCCTCATCGACCGTCTTCGCGCCGTCTTTGATCCAGTTGCGAAAGATGTTGTACTGCCAGCTATCGACGTCCATTCGTTTGCCGCCACGATGCGGTGTCTCTTGCGTCGCCTTGAGCAGCGCGAGGCTTTCTTCCGGTTCCTCGATGAGGATGCGCGGTTCCTTGTTCTTTTCCTTGTCACCCTTCGTCAGCCCGTCGTGATCGAGTTTGAAGTCGTAACCGAACAGAGACAGCCGAAAGCCTCCCTGTCCTTGGAATGACCCGTGACACGCTCGGCCGTTACAGCCGAGGCGACTGAGCAGCGGAACAACGTGCTGCTGAAACTTCGGAACTTCGGCGACGTCTTTGCTGGCGAATCGCTCGCTGGCCGGAGCGATCACGTCGTCGGCCAAGGCGACCGATCCAAGCGACACGGCTCCCGCCGCGAGAGCCATCCAGAATCGTGATTGATGAATCATGTTTTAAGTCCTTTCAGTTCAATCAGCCGGAACGCGATAGAGTCCGGTTCGGTGCTGTCGAACCGTGGGCTAGCGCTCAGCGGCTGATTCAGCAACGCAATCTGGGCTATTTGTCTTTGTCTCCGGCTCGCTTCGACGCCGGTTTCGTCACCGGCTTCTTCCGCATGTCAGCAGACTTCTTGATGCGGTCAAATTCACGGTCAATGCTCGTCCAGAATCGCGAGACGAGCA
>JAYVQJ010000474.1:0-2025 GCA_043777235.1 Planctomycetia bacterium | reverse complement strand
TGGTGGGTCTCGATGACTCGACCGCACCCTACGTTTGGCAAACCAGACCGCCGTGGGGCGTTTGATGTGCTGCCTCGAGAAGCCGGATGCGAGAAATCCGCCAGTCCGGTTCGGAAGGACGAGCGACCGAACTCAATTGGTTGTTCCTGTCCCGATCGAAGACTCGTCGTAGATCGCCGCCAACTCCCGCTCGTACTTCGCGAGGATATGTCGGCGGCGGACCTTCATCGTGGCCGTCAATTCGTCCTCCGCCAGTTGGAACGGCTTGTCGAGAAGCAGGCACCGTTTGACTCGTTCCGGTTGGCTGACCACCTGCATGATCGCATCGATTCTCGATTGCACGAATGCAATCAACGGTTCGCTCGTCACGAATCCCTCCGCAACGATCCATTCGCAATTGAGCTTTCTGGCTTCGGCCCGCAGCAACGGTTCGTTGGGGACGATCAACGCGCTGATGAAGTGCCGGCCGTCGCCATAAACAACCGCTTGGTCGATGAACGAGTCGCTGGTCAGCAGCCGCTCCAATTCGCTGGGAGCAATGTTCTTTCCGGCGGATGTCACGAAAAGGTCTTTCTTGCGATCGGTGATCGACAAGAAACCTTCGTCGTCGAGCTTGCCGACGTCGCCGGTCAGTAGCCAGCCGTCGCGAATCGTTTCAGCGGTCGCCACCGGATTCTTCCAATAGCCCTGCATGACGTGCGGTCCGCGCGTCAGTATCTCGCCATCCTCGGCAATGCGGACTTCAACGTTCTCGATCGTGCGGCCCACCGAGCCGATCTTGAAGGACTCGGTGTTATTGAACGCAATCACCGGCGAGCTTTCCGTTAGACCGTAACCCTCGAGCAACGGAAACCCCGCCGCATGAAACGCTCGGCAAACATGCTGAGGCAACGGCGCGCCACCCGACGTGAGTTGTTTGATTCGTGGCCCGAAGATTTTTTGCAGTCGATCATCCCGTTCGGCGGGCGGAAGATCGGTGACACTGTTCCAAACTTTCTCATAGAAACGCGGTACTGCGGTCAACCACGTCGGTTGCACGGCACTCAAGTCAGTAACAAGTGTTTCGATTGACTCGGCCAACGCGATCGTGATGCCGGCCCAGGTCGTCAGATAATGATCGACGGTGCGAGCATAGATGTGGCTGTACGGCAGCCAGCTCAGCAATAGGTCGTCCGGTTCGAGGAACGAAATCTTTCCGGTGCCGACGGCGTTCGTCAGTAAGTTGTCGTGCGACAGCATGACACCTTTCGGATTCCCGGTGGTGCCGCTCGTGTAGATGATCGTCGCCAATCTGTTGCCGGCGATCGCGGTTTCTCGGCGTGCGATTTCTTGGCGACCGCACGGTCCCATTTGCCAGCCATGCCGCTTCAGTCCATCCCAGGTCAGCAGCTTGATGCGGCAGTTCGCCGGGGCTGTGATTGGCTCGAACGAGATCAGGAATTCCAACAGCGGCAACGAGTCCAACACCGCGAACACTTTGTCCGCCTGGCACTGATTACTGACAACGATCCCGCGAGATTCGCTGTGGCCAACTTGGTACGCAACCTGCGCCGCCGCCAAGGGGGCGTGCAGCGGGACATCCGCCGCGCCGCAACTCAGGATCGCATGGTCGGCAATCAGCCACTCAAACCGGTTCTCGCTCAGAATCGCGACGCGATCACCGAGTTGCACTCCCGCCAAAATCAGCCCGGCCGCTGCGTCGTCGGCTTGCCGCCGGTAATCGGTCCACGGCAAATCGCAAAACAGTCCGTTGCGTTTGTGTCGCAACGCAACGCGCGACCCCATTCGTTCCGCAGTCTGGCGATGCAATTCGCAAAGATTCTGAACGCTCATTCTCAAGGTCTCCGTGTCCGCAGAAACAATACGGTTCGCAACGAAGTTTCTCACCTCTCCGCTTGTGTTCGACGGTTGTTGGTCTCAAAACATTTTGGCTCTCCGCCATTCCTGTTGGTTGGCGGCTGACGCACACAATAGGTAGTGAATCAGCCGGAACGCGCTAGCGTCCGGTTCGGGCGACGATTGACG
>JAYVQJ010000473.1:0-2026 GCA_043777235.1 Planctomycetia bacterium | reverse complement strand
CATTTCGAGGATTCATCCATGCTGCGCGAACATGCGATCGAAATCTGGAAATCCGGAGTCGCTGCCGTCGCGTCCGATCGCTTGATTCGGAACGCGGTGACCTGCGATGGCAGATTGCTCTTCGTGTGTGGATGTGGTTTCGATACCAAGTTTTTGCAGAGGATCATTGTTGTCGGAGCCGGAAAAGCGGGAGCCGGCATGGCCGCAGCCATCGAAGCCGTACTTGGTGACGAACTGACCGACGCGAAGGTGATCGGCTGGGTGAATGTCCCCGCTGACTGCGTGCGGTCGTTACGACGAATTCGATTGCACGCCGCGCGGCCAGCCGGTGTGAATGAGCCAACGGACGAAGGTGTCGCGGGGACTCAGCGCATTTGGAATCTGGCCAGCAGCGCCGGACCCAATGATTTGGTGATCGTGTTGATCTCCGGTGGCGGGAGCGCGCTGATGCCCGCTCCGATTCCGGGAATCACACTCGCGGACAAACAGGCGGTCACTCGATTTCTGATGCAGTCCGGCGCAAACATTCAAGAACTCAATGCCGTGCGCAAACGTCTGTCGATGGTCAAAGGAGGCCGCCTTGCGCGAGCCGCCTCAAAGGCGAAGGACATCTTCTCGCTCATCATTTCCGATGTGATCGACGATCCGTTGGATGTCATCGCATCGGGACCGACCGTCGAGGACACCGGCACTGCAACGGAGGCTCTTGCCATTTTGGAGCGATTCGGAGCGAAGCCACCGCTCGTGCCAGAGTCGATCTTCGAGGAATTGCGATTAGAAGCCAGCCTGTCACTCGGTCAGCAGACAGCGACGACGCTGCCATTGGTTCGCAACGTTGTGATCGGCAATAACGCGACGGCGCTCGAAGCGGCGGCGAACAAAGCTCGCGAGTTAGGATTTGCCGTCAAGTCACTCGGCTCGAATAACGCGGGAGAAGCTCAAGCCGTCGGTCGCGAGTTCGCGGAGCTGTGTCGCCACGTTCGGGAAGGGCAAGCCGATCTCACGCCACCCGTCTGTGTGCTCAGTGGCGGCGAGCCGATCGTGAAACTGGTCCCCACCGATCAGCCTCGCAAAGGGGGCCGCAATCAAGAGGTCGCGCTCGCGGCGTTACAGCATCTTTGGAACAATGGACTCGACCGCATTGCCATCTTGTCGGGAGGCACTGACGGTGAGGACGGCCCGACGAACGCCGCCGGCGCAGTCATCGACGAACCGCTGCGTCAGACTGCGCTCGCGAAAGGTCTTGATCCTGCCGAGTTCCTGGCGATCAACAACTCGTATCCCTTCTTCGAGCAGACGAGCGGATTGCTTCTGACCGGCCCCACGCACACCAACGTCATGGATCTGCGAGTCGCAGTCGTGCGTTGATGGTCGATGAAGTTGACTCGCCGAGAAACATGCCGCAATCGGACTTCGTGTTGCTGCGAAAGTAGACCGGTCACTCCGTGACCGGAAATCTTCGAGTCACGCAGTGACTCGTCTACTTTTCTCAGCAGATCGACCGAGTTCGAGTCGTCGAGATTCTGCGACTCGAATTCATGTTCTCTTCGTCAACGCTTCATCAGCGCGATCTAACTTGCGCACCATCGACGGTTCGCTTACGACGAAACGAGCGATGCAGTTGGCGAGTCCCGCTTCTTCACGAACTCTTCACCATTGGTTCATCAGACCCTCAAGCGTGACTCGTACTGTGCCGCCCGCTTCTCGGAGATGGGCCTCGAAGGCTTTAACCGGTTGCCGTCGGTCACTGGCTCGATCAAGCCCGTGACCAAGTTGGCCGCGAAGGATCGCGAGCCGTCCGTGCGAAGGAATCGCTCGAAATCCAAATGGGGGCTTTTGGCGAATGGATTGACCGAATTCCTCGGTCGTTCGCTTGGTCTCGTTCCATTTCTTTTTGAGGAGAACAGTATGAGTTTCCCGACCAACGTGTCTGTGAAGTCTGGGCGGAAGTCCGGTTTCACGCTGATCGAGCTGCTGGTGGTCATCGCGATCATCGCTGTTTTGATCGCTCTGCTGCTGCCCGCCG
>JAYVQJ010000472.1:0-2030 GCA_043777235.1 Planctomycetia bacterium | reverse complement strand
TGGAATCTTCAAGTCACGGAGTGACTCGCCTACTTTTTCTCTGCGAGTCTACTTCCGCACTAATTCTTCGGCGGCTCTGGAGGCGCGTAGCCGACCTCGATCAGGATGTTATTCATCCTGGGTTTGACGGTGAACTTCAGGCCGGACGTCTTGAAGACGCGAAACTTCGGATCGAGTTGCGGCGGCGGCAATTCACCGGGACGTTCGACGCCGGTTCCGATTTCGTAATCCGAGATCACCGCGACTCGATGTTCTCCCGCAATCGCTCCGTCATTGGCTGCGAATGTTCCGAGCTGAAACGACCCATCCTTGGCGACTTCCGCAGACGCCGTGATTGCCTTGGTTTGGTTCATCGCCTCGAATTCGACCGTTCCCCGCGTGAGCGGCTTTCCATCCGGAAAAACGATGGTGCCATGCACCAAATACGTTTTCGGCGGCCCTCCGCATCCGACGGCGAATCCCAACAGCATCAGACTTGCGAACGTTTTCCAATGACGCATGAGGGTGATGACAATCTCCGCTTCCGATCGACGGTTCAAAACATTTCGGGTTCTCCGCCATCCGTGTTGGAACGCATTGATTAGCCGGAACGCGCTAGCGTCCGGTTCTCGAAGAACTCGCGAACCGGACGCTAGCGCGTTCCGGCTAATTGGTCGATCAACACGAATGGCGGAGAGCCACAGTTCGTCGGATCTCCGACTCGCAGGACAACAACGTATCGTGACGGGCTCGCCGATCAAATCCAGAGGCTCGTAGTCCTGCTCATTTCCGAGTTTCGAGATATCCTGTGTCCACGCGATCGCGAATCAGACCGGTCGTTCCAGAGTGGATGAGATCTCGACGTTGAATTGAGGCGTACCACATGTCTTCTTCGCCGCATCATTGGTTTGTGCAGACGGACTTCGGAGCGTTGCTCGGTCCGATGCCGGATGATGCGCTCGCGGAGATGGCTCGAACGGGAGCGTTGCTGATCGGTGATCGCATTCGAGAAGGAACCGACGGCGAGTGGCAGCCGGCCAGCGAGATCCCCGGCTTGTTCGACGAAACGACTCCACAGCTCGGCCTGATGTCCTCGCAGTTGGAAGATCTGTTCGCCCCGCAAGGCACGCCAACTCGCGACTCGACGGCGAACACGCGACCCAGTCGGCGAGTTGAACCACCGACGACAGGCAACTCGGCGGCTTCGCCATTGAGGGAGCTTGAATTCGAACTCGACACGCCGCTGATCACTCCACTGGCGGCGTCGCCTGCGCCAATCGTGAGTCAGGTTGATCTGAAGTTCGATGTCGACGCGCCGCTGATGGCTCCGTCCCCAGTGGTCACTCCGCCGAAGGTCATTCCGCCAGCACCGATCGTGTCTCGCGATGTTTCACCTCCAACGCTTTCGACTTCGCCAGTTGTTGCCGATCCGCCAGAGCCGCCGCGAGTGAATTCTCCCACTCCAGTTCTGAAGCCGCCGAGCATCAATGAATCGGAACCGGTCCATTCAACGCCTACGGGATGGTCAACTCGCCCATCGTCCACGGCACGTTGGCAGCCGGCCACTCAGCAAGGAACGCGCTGGCGAAAAATCCGCCCGCAGAATTGGTTGACAGCGGCGATCGCTGCTGCGGTGTTGGTTGTGCTCGTCACCGCGTGGTGGTTGTGGCCACGCCAGCGGCCAGATCTGTATGCGAACTATGTGGCGATCTACAAAGAGTTGCAGGAGCGAAAGGGAGACACTCAAGATCAATCCGGGTGGTCCGAATTCACGACGCGATCCAAGTCGCAGCTCGATGCGACCATTCCGTGGCTGGAAGAACGAGCCAAACCAGGTGACCGCGAGAAATCGTTGTTGCTCTACGCCGGACGCGATTTGCAGGAATTGCTGACGCTTCCTCGCAATTCAGCCGGCTCACATCAAAAACGATTGGCGGTTTTCTTCGAGCAGCTTCAAGAAATCTACGGCTCGAATTGATCGCGAAAATCACGTCTTGACCTGATTGGCGGCGAGTCCTATTTTCCCGCCCCGCTTGACGAACCTCGGTGAA
>JAYVQJ010000471.1:0-2030 GCA_043777235.1 Planctomycetia bacterium | reverse complement strand
CGACACCGGCGGCACCTACACGCTCGGTCGAGACGACAACCAATACGTCGTCACCAATTCCGCCGGCCAGGAATTGCTGCGCGGATCACTGACCGCCGACGTGCTGGTCGTTCAAGGCTCGAACGCGGACGATCACTTGGTTCTCGATTGGACCAACGGAAATCCGATCCCCGAATTCGGCCTGAGATTCCTAGCTCGCCAAGACACCACTGGCGACTCGCTGGAGTTCATCGCCTCGCCAATCTCCGCCGACGCCTTCACCACCGACGTGCTCAACGACAATCCCATCCTCGTCGATGGCCGCACGATCCAAACGCTGAATGTCGAGTCGGTGATCGACGGCCTCACCCCGTAGCGGCAAGCTGCCAGCTTGCCCACGCGTTCCACGAGAGGGATGCCTGCCGCCGCACCGCCACAAGCTGGTAGCTTGTGGCTACGGCGAGGACTCAGGCGAACCGTTTCAACGCTCATCCCAGCACTCGAAGTGCTGGGCTATTCTCGGACGTTTCGACCGAGACAACATCAACGTCGAAAGTTTGATGGAGCCAGTGAGTTTTCTCCGCTACGATCCGCACGCAAGCGAATCATTCTGACGGGAGAAGATGACGCCATGAGCACCACGGAACTTCGTCGCGAGATCAAGAAAGTCGTTGATCGTCTGCCGCCAGAGCGGTTGGCGTCACTCGCGGATTATGTGGAATTTCTGAATCGACCGCCGCTGATTCAGCGAATCAAAGCGGCAGACAAAGCGATTGCCGCCGGAAAAGGGGTCAGTTGGCGGAAGGTTCGATCGGATGTTTGAAGTCATCCTGTCCCCCGAAGCGGCGGAGTTTTACGCGGGGGTGGATCAGCCATTGGCAAGGAAGTTGGCTCGCTGCTTCGTCCAGTTGGAGCGTGACCCACGCCGCCACAACAACATCAAACGCCTGACCGGTGAATTGTCCGGCCTGTTGAGATACCGAGTCGGTGACTGACGCGTCGTTTATCGGATTGACGAAGCATCACGTCGAGTCCTTGTGGTTTCGATCGCCCATCGCCGCGAGGTTTACGATTGACGCATGGACGATGCCGTCGATTCTACTATCTGGCAAAATGCGAATCCGATGTCCGAAGTGGTCCAGCCGGTTTGTACGAAAGGTGTGACGATGAAACTCTGCTGGTTGGGATTGCTGGTCGGATCGCTGCATTCGGTCATCGTCATCACGGCAGCGAACGCCGCAGAATGGGGCACAGTGAAGGGGCGTTTTGTGCTCGATGGTCCGCTGCCGGAGCGGCCGAAGTTGGTGCTCAACAAAGATGTCGAGTTCTGCGGCAAGCATGAGCCGCGGACGGAAAAACTGGTTGTGCATCGCGAAGACCGAGGGATCGCCAACGTCGTCATTTGGCTCGACACGAAGCCGGGCGAGAATGTCGCGGTTCATCCTTCGTTCGAGGAATCTGGCACCGCGAAGATCAAGCTGGCGAACAAGGGGTGCCGCTTCGATCCGCATATTTGCGTGCTGCGAACTGGACAATCGCTGATGATTGAGAACCCGGATCAGGTCGATCACAACACGGCGGCGGGCTTGGATCGCAATCAGCCGTTCAACGATTTAGTCCCGATGGGGAAATCTTCCGAGCGACCGAAGTTCATGCAGTCCGAGAAGCTGCCGTCGCAGGTGCAGTGCTCAATTCATCCGTGGATGATTGGCTGGCTGGTTGTGAAGGATCACCCGTACGTCGCCGTCACCGACGAACAAGGCCGCTTCGAACTGAAAAATCTGCCCGTCGGCGAGCACACGTTCGTCGTATGGCACGAGCTGCCTGGCTTTGTGCAAGAAGTGGCTCGTAACGGCAAAACGGAAACTTGGAAGCGAGGCAAGGTGACCGTGCGAGTCGTTGCGGGTGAGATCGAGTTTGGCGAGACGCGAGTGTCGGCGGAAAGCTTGAAGTAATACCGATCGCAGAAAATAACTGCGCTGTGTGAAGCGTTCGGCTCATCACGCGGAGCGATGATGGCTACGTAGCCGTCACCGCTCCGCGTGACGAGC
>JAYVQJ010000470.1:0-7801 GCA_043777235.1 Planctomycetia bacterium | reverse complement strand
CCTCGCTGACGCTTCGGGTTACTTTTCAGCGAATGACCTGCCCCTCGCTCAACTTGTTTGCATTCGGCTTTGCCAGTCCTGTCCTACTCGGCTGGCTGGCGATGGCGGCGGTGCCGGTGTTGATTCATTGGCTATTCCGGCGGAGGTATCGCGAGGTCTCGTGGGCTGCGATGCAGTTCTTGTACGAGGCAGTTCGGAAGCAATCGCGACGGACGCGACTCGAACAACTCTTGCTGCTGATGACGCGCGTGTTGATCCTCGTGCTGATCGTGTTCGCGTTCGCTCGGCCGCGCTGGGCGGATGCGAGCAAGCTGGGACGAGAAACTCCGCCGACGCTGCGAGTCATTGTGCTCGATGCGTCGCTGAGCCTCGGCCGCAAATCGGCGACGGCGAACGGCTCGACGTTGTTTGACGCGGCGAAGTCGATCGCTCGCGAAATCGTCCAGAAGAGTTCTGCGGGAGATCGATTCGCGCTGGCTCGAATCGCCGGCTCGGAACCGAGGCTGCTGATCCGGCAACCGACGCTCGTCAGCAGCGCGATGCTGGAAGAGATCGACCGGTTGCCGCAGACGTTTGAGCGCGGCGACGTCGCGGCAACGTTGCGGCAGCTTGCGGAAGTCGTCGCCACCAAACAACCGCACGAGCGTTGCGAAGTGGTCGTGATCTCCGACTTCCAAGCGGAGAGTTGGGCCGTGGGACAGATTGAAAAACTGACCGACGAACTGGTCCTCATCGACGTCGGAGCGGCGATGCCGGAAAACGCGGCCGTCGTGAGCCTGACGACCGATCCGCCGCTCATCTCTGCCGATCAGCCAATGTCGGTCACGGCGACAATCCGAAACGCCGGCACAACGCCGCTCACCGCTCGGCGTGTCGAGTTGCGAGTCGATGAACAACTCGCGGACTCGAAGCGTGTCGATCTGCCGCTTGGCCAGGACGCGACCGTCGAGTTCACACTCACCGCGCCGGCGTCGGGTGAGCACACGCTCTCGGTGCGGTTGGAAGAGGACTCGCTGGCTGCCGACAACGAACGCTGGCTGCCGCTGAGCGTGCGGTCGGAACTGAACGTGCTGCTCGTCAACGGCCGGCCGGCCGGTCGACCGCGCGACGCCGCGACGTTCTTTGTCGAGCAAGCGTTGTCACCGAAATCATCCGACCGCGCGGCAAGTTCGCGCGGGCTGCGAGTCACGACGTTGCCGGAATCCGAATTGCCGAACACCGACCTCGCGCAACACGACGTTGTCTTCTTGTGCGATGTCGGAGGACTCACCGAAAGCGATGTCGAACGACTGCGGAGATTCGCTCAGAACGGTGGAGGAATCATCCTGTCGCTCGGCCCGTCGGTCGCGATCGAGAAGCTCAACGAGCTCGCGTTCGGTTCGCGCGGGCTGATGACTGTTCGATTGGCCGAGCCGACGACGAGTTTGAATCTCGATGGCACGCCAGCAGTGTTTGGCTTCGATCCCGGCGACTTCACGCACCCGCTGCTGCGAGAGTTTCGAGGCAACCCGGGTGCCGGCTTAGAGACGGCACTCATCCGTCAGTTTGTCAAAGTCGATGAGTCCGACGCGAGACGCATCGACCACGATGTCGCGCTCCGATTCTCAACCGGTGATCCGGCGATCCTTACGCAACCGCTCGGCCGAGGCCGCTGCGTGTTGGTCACGACGTCGCTCGACGAATCATGGGGCGAGTGGGCGATCTGGGCCGCTGGCTTCGTGCCGCTGATGCACGAGCTGACTCAGTACGCCGCCGCCGGTCGCTCGCAACCGCGCGAAGGACTGGTTGGTGAGCCGATCACGCGCGAGTCGCTCACCCATTTTGAGTCCGCGTCCGTCACGCTGAAGTTGCCCGACGAGACTTCACGAACGCTGACTCCGCGCGGCATCAACGGTTCGTTGCTGCTGATCATCGACGAGACGAATCGTCCCGGGATTTACTCGCTGACGACGAACACGACTCCCGCCGGGATCGAGCGATTCGCGATCAACGTCGATCCGCGTGAAAGCGACCCGCAACGAATTGATCCGAAAGAGCTGTCATCGACGCTTGGCGACCCGAACAGTCAAATCGTTGTTCGCGAACCAGAGGCCCCGTTGCCTCCCGCAGCGGAGCCAACGGATTCGACGACTGACTCGCTGAGCCTCAGCCTGCTGGCGATCGTGTTTTGTTTGCTGTTCGTTGAACAAGCCCTCGCCTGGCGCTTTACCGCCGGAGTCGTCGTTGCAATTCTCTCGCTGGTACTCGCGGCCGCTTGGTTCGCAGCACGAATGCTCGGAACGTAGCCGTCACGCTCCCGCGTGACGAGCCGAACGCTTCAAACGATGATGAGACTGCTCAACGATCGAACGTCTTCACACAATCGGCTCGTCACGCGGGAGCGTGACGGCGACATAGAACGCCCCCATGCCTGAAACCATTCAAGCCAGCATCTACGACTTTCCGCAGTACTACGAATTGCTGTTCGGCTCCGATTGGCGCGCCGAGTTTCATTTCCTGCGCGGCTGCTTCGAGCGACATGCGACTCGCAAGATTCGCACGATCTTCGAGCCGGCGTGCGGGACCGGTCGCCTGCTGCTGCAATTCGCGAAAGCGGGATTGAAGGTCAGCGGCAACGACCTCAACGAGAAAGCAGTCGCGTACTGCAATGAACGATTGAAGAAGTACGGATTCGCGAAGAGCGTCACCGTCGGCGACATGGCCGACTTCCAATTGAAGCGTCCCGCCGATGCCGCGTTCAACACGATCAACACGTTTCGGCATTTGCCAACGGAAGAAACGGCTGAGGCTCATCTGAAGTGCATAGCTGCCGCGTTGGCTCCCGGCGGAATTTATGCGCTCGGCTTGCATCTCTTGCCAACGCGCGGGCCACACGATGACGAGGAATCTTGGATCGCACGCCGCGGGCATGTGCAGGTCTGCTCACGGATGTGGTCGAAGAAAATTGACCGCAAGCAGCGGATGGAATACCTCGGCATGACGCTCGACATCTGGATGCCGACGAAGCTGTTTCGGATCGAAGACGAGATGCACTATCGAACCTACACCGCCGCGCAGATGTCCGACCTGCTGTCGCGAGTCCCCGAACTGGAACACGTCGCGACGTATGACTTTGCCTACGACTTGAAGAAGCCCGTCAAGATCGGGCCGATGACTCAGGACGTCGTGCTGATCCTCCGAAAGAGATAGACAGAGTGCCGTGCCAAATAGGTGTCGTAATTCGCATTGATTAGGTTTGTCCGTTGGCACAATTGGAAGAAGTGAAACGATCGCCAAAAAACTTCTCGCATGGATTTCATGATGACCATGACACCATTGAATGAACGCCCGCAGTTTGTTTCTGACAACCGTGTCCCACTTCTGGGATTGTTGTTTGGCTTACCTGTGATGGCTGTTGCGTCGTTGTTGGGCGGCTACTTCTTGGCGCAGACGTTTCACAAGCACACATACTCTCTCTTCTTCTACCCGATGTTTATCGCGATCCTGTTGAGCGTCGCCGTCATTCAATGGACGCGCTTTGGGAAGTGTCGCAATGGCCGAGTATCAGGCTGCCTGGGTGGAGCCAGCGGATTGTTGGCGTACTTGGCTTATTACTACTTCAGCGCGTGCTTTGCCGCGAATCTCCAACTCGTCAATCCTCAAGTTCTGCCGGCGTACATTGAGTGGCGGTTGGAAACGGACATCACCAAGAAACACGACGACCGATTTCCCGACCATCTCAGAAAGCCGGACTATGGATCGAATGTTTTCACATTCGTCTACGAGTTGGGCTTCCTCGTCGCGTTCCCGCTGTGTTTGGGATGGAACCGGTCGCGGCGCGCGTACTCAGTGGCTCGAAGTGAATGGTTCCAATCAGAGACGGTCAACTTTCCACCGTATTCCGGCGAAGCTCTTCGACAGGCAATGAATCAGGGTGAGCTTGACCAATTCCTGAAGAAATATCCTGCCGGCGCGGATAAGAGTTCGTCCTGCCAAGTCGTCGTCGAGTACCCGTTGGAAGACGGTCAACTGACGGACGAACCCGCCTACATTTCGATTCACGATCACCGCGTTGAGAAGCCGTGGTATTGGCCAGGCTTTATTCGCATCAACCTCGTGCGACAGGTGGAAGCCACTCACGCCGAGATACTCTCGTTGGCACCTTGCTGCAAAAAACTTGGAGCCGTGATTGAACGATCGCATTCGTCAGACACATGACGTCGAATACTCAGAGGATTTCCGTTGGCCTCTTGCCGAAATACGGATTAAGCTTTGCCACCCGAAATCACGATTGAGGACAGCAAATGACTCAACTGACGATCCAACTCCCCGACCGGATTGCTGATCACTTGGCGGCTCAGGTTGTCGCTGGCCGGAGCAACTCAGTCAGCGAGTTCGTTGAAACGGTTTTGGATCGGCAGCTTGAACGAGACGACCTGGAAGCCAAAGTCCTTGAGGCGGATCAAGACAATCAAGCGACACCCGTGACTCCGGAGTATTGGTCGTCGCTGCGAGAACTGGCTCGACAACAAGTTTGGAATCCGTGAATTCGAGGGCCGTTGATCATGCTGACGATGCTTGGAAGTCCGCGACGTTGTTGCGATGGGATCACGCGGCGTGAAACGCTGAAGGCGGGTGCGCTCTCGGCTCTGGGTGGATTTGGATTGCCTCACATGCTGGCCGCCGAGGAGTCCGGGCACGTCGCGCACGGGAAGGCGAAGAATGTCATCTTCATCTTTTTGCTCGGCGGCGCGGCGACTCAGGACATGTACGACTTGAAGCCGGAAGGTCCGTCGGAAACACGCGGCGAGTTCCGGCCGATCGCGTCGAACGTCCCCGGCATCGACGTCTGCGAGCACTTGCCGCAGTTCGCGAACTGGGCTCATCGCACGGCATTCATTCGGTCGGTCAATCACAAGGCGGGATGTCACAACTGCCTGCCGTGCTACACCGGCTACGACCTCACGCCTCCCGATCAACACCCGCGCGACACCGATCCGCCGAGCATGGGTTCGGTTTGCGAATATCTCAGCGCGGGTCGCAAAGAACTGCCCGATTATCTCTTCCTGCCGGTGTGGCTCGGTTGGGGCCAGGCGTTTCGCCGAGCCGGTCCCTACGGCGGATTCCTCGGCAAGCGATTCGATCCGCTGACGACCGAGTCGACGCCGTATCACGACAAAGACGGATTCGCGCCGTCACCCGGCAACCCACAGATCGTGCGCGGAGCCCCGCTGCTTCCCAACAGCATGTTGAAGGACGGCATGACGGTCGATCGGCTGAACTCGCGACGGTCATTGCTGAACCAGATCGACGATCAAAAGCGTCAGGCCGAGCAAGCCTTCGCGACCGCGTCGTTCGACCGCAATCAACAACGAGCATTCGACGTGTTGACCTCGTCGAAGATGCGCACGGCGTTTGATCTGAGCCTTGAAGACCCGAAGACGGTCGATCGCTACGGCAACACGCTGTTCGGTAACTCGACACTGATTGCTCGGCGGTTGATCGAGCAGGGCGTGCGGTTCGTCAACGTCACCTGGGATTTGTTCTGGGGTCCGGTCAACGTCGACTACGACGCTTGGGACACTCATCAGAAGAACTTCCACATCTTGAAGAACAACAAGCTGCCGGGGTTCGATCAAACGTACTCGGCGCTGCTGCAAGATCTCGAAGCTCGTGGGTTGCTCGACGAGACGCTGATCGTCGTCACCAGCGAGATGGGCCGCACTCCGCGAGTGAACGGCAACTCCGGCCGCGATCATTGGACGAACTGCTACGGCTCGCTCATGGCCGGAGCCGGCATTCGCGGCGGCACCGTCTACGGAGCCTCCGATTCGCAAGCCGCGTATGTGAAGGACAAGCCGGTTCGTCCCGCCGACCTGTGCGCGACAATTTATCGCTGCCTCGGCATCGACCCGGAATTCCGCGTCCCCGATCACAACAATCGCCCCGTCGAAATCTCGCAAGGCGGACAGCCGATCGACGAAGTGCTGGTGTGAAGCCGCTTGAACGACAACACCGAACTTTTGATCTCGTTCTTAGCGGCGAGTTGTCAACTTCGCATCCGCGATTTTGGCAACGTCATAAGCACGAAGTTCATCTTTCACGCGGTCGGGCCGATCTGGCGCGGCGGTGTCGCGGGTGAAGCGGACTTACTCGCGTCGGCGTATCGCCGCTGCTTGGAGTTGGCGGTCGAGCACTCATGTCGCAGCATCGCCTTCCCCGCGCTGAGCACCGGAGCCTACGGCTATCCGATGGACCTCGCCGCCGAGCGATCGTTGTCGGCGGTTCGCGAATTCCTCCTCAAACAACAGCAGCCGGAACTTGTCCGCTTCGTCCTCTTCGACGGCGGCAGCTTCGGAGCGTTCGCCCGCGCGCTCGAAGTGATGGCCGAGTGGGGAGCTTACGTCTGAGGCTTGTGGTTTCCTACGGCTGTCGATGGCACGATTCACTCAGAATGGCCAGTCGCGTTCGGGTTGAAGGTCATATCTCGGAACGCCGCAGAGCTCATTACATCCATTTATAGTGGCTTGTCGCGACGTCGCGATCACGATAACTGTGAGCAACTCATTGGGAGCTTGTCGAAGCCACGTCTGATCCATTGACCGTCGATCGAAGGAATCATTCACACATGAAGCCAATCAAATTTGGACTCTCCAGGAACACTTCGGTCGCTCGTGTTTGGAAATCAATTCGTGATTCTGTGACTCAGCAACGGCGAAACCGTGCGTTGCGACCGCGACGCGCGTGGTTGGAGATGCTCGAACCGCGATTGGTTTTGTCTGTCGAGTGGTCCAATATCGGCCCGTCTGCCATTCTTCACGGCCAAGTGCAAGGCTTAGGCGACGACAAGGTCGCTGGAGCGGTTCAGGCGATTGCTCCCTATCCCAATAACGCTGACATCATCTACATCGGCACGGTCAATGGTGGGATCTGGAAGACGACCAATGCCACTGAGGCCGCTCCTCATTGGACCCCCTTGACGGACGGGATGCCTTCCCTCTCGATTGGCGATTTGGCCCTCAGCCCGTTGAACTCACAGACCATCTACGCAGGCACGGGGTCATTCAGCAGCGCTAGCGGTGCTGGCGGTCCGGGCGTGGGCGTCTACAAATCGACCAATGACGGCCTTTCGTGGACCAACTTGGGATTTTCCGCCTTTAACGGTCTGTCCATCGACTCGATTGTACCGGCCGCGATATTGGGAGATGGGGGGCAAATCGTGCTGGCCGGGACATCTAATACTCGGACAACATCGGATACGCCTGCGAAGACGCTTGGCGGGCTGTTCCGGAGCGAGGATGGCGGGAATATCTGGTCACAGATCTCGGGCCGCCCAGGATCTGGTCTACCGGGCGGCCCGGATCTACCGGACGGCCCGGTAAGTCAGATCGTTCGCGATCCCGGGGATGTGGCCAACCAGCGTTTCTACGCCGGCCTGCCCGGTAAGGGGATCTTTGAAAGCGATAACGGCGGCCTCAACTGGTATGGAATCAACGGTGGGATTCCACTTGCCACCGTCAGTGGTTCCAAGTTGGTCAAGTTGTCCGTCCACAGTAGCCCCGGTCACGATGTCCTAGACGTGGCTTTCGAGGATACGGAAGTTACGACCGGCGTTTTTCAGGTCACGAGCCCCACCTCGGTCAACTCGTGGACTTCGATCCCGATTCCCGATGTGAGCCCCGGCAAGCAAGGAAAACTGACGATCCTGGCCGACGGAAGCGATCCGAACGTGATTTTCGCTGCTGGAGATATTGTCAAGAATTTTTTATTGGTTGGTGCCAGCGACTTCGTGGGAAATGTGCAGCGTTGGGACGGCAGTCAT